>CAZDHQ010000558.1:0-3779 GCA_964505135.1 uncultured Ferruginibacter sp. | reverse complement strand
AAAATAAGGCGCCGTGACCCGTGTAATGGTAAAATGGTTTGGGTCTAAAGCGAAAGATGAAACACTGATAAATAAAAAAAGGAGTGTAAAAAGCCTTTTCATTGGTATTGTTTTGTTTTTAGTAATGCATTGTTTTGGATGCCTGGGTCAAAGTTGTAATCTATTGCAATTATTGCATCGTCAATAATTTACATAGAATCATTTTGGGTATCAACGAGCATATCATTGAGAAATTGCACAAATAACTTATCAAATAAAAATATTGTATGATTGAGAGATGATAGATGTGCCGATCAGCATCGATGCAAGGTTTTGTTGATCAATAACCAAGTATCAGCTGTTTGATTTTAAGGTAACAACAGTACTTGGTAAAAACTGCCTAATTTTACAAGCTCGGAAACAAAGCATTAGAAAAAGATGAATGAAAAACTGCAACAGTTAGCGAAAGAACTGAGCGGAGAACTCCATTTTGATGAAACCATGAAGCTACTGTATGCCACGGATGCTTCTGCTTATCGTGAAATCCCTTTAGCCGTAGCTATTCCAAAAGATGTAGATGATCTGAAAAAGCTTATCCATTTTGCTTCAACCAATAAAACGTCCCTAATACCAAGAACCGCAGGAACATCATTAGCCGGCCAGGTGGTGGGCAATGGCATAGTGGTGGACGTTAGTAAGAACTTTACACAGATTTTAGAATTGAATGCAGCAGAAAACTGGGTTCGTGTACAGCCCGGCGTTATCAGGGATGAATTGAATCTTTTTCTAAAGCAACATAATTTATATTTTGGACCTGAAACGTCCACTGCCAACAGGGCCATGATTGGTGGCATGGTGGGTAATAACAGTTGCGGGAGTAATTCTGTAGTATATGGTAGTACAAGAGAACATTTGCTGGAAGTAAAAGCATTATTGAGTGATGGATCAGAAACAGTTTTTAAAAGCCTTTCTTTAGAAGCATTTCATGCCAAATGTGAACTACAAACACTGGAAGGAAATATTTATCGTACCACCAGAAGTTTACTAAGCAACTACGATAACCAGGTAGAAATAAGAAAGCAATTTCCCAAAGCATCCATTGAAAGAAGGAATACCGGCTATGCGGTTGATGTATTGCTGGAGTCTGCACCTTTCACTGCAGGTAAAGAAGATTTTAATTTCTGCAAACTGATTGCCGGCTCCGAAGGAACACTGGCCTTTATCACAGAAATAAAATTGCATGTAAATGAGTTGCCGCCAAAAGAAGTTGGTTTGCTTTGTGTACACTTCAACAGCATTGATGAATCACTCAGAGCGAATATTATTGCCATGCAGTTTAAACCAAGTGCCAGTGAATTAATTGATCACTACATTTTAGACTGCACTAAAAATAATATCGAACAAAGCAAGAACCGTTTCTTTGTAAAAGGAGATCCTGGAGCCATATTGGTGGTAGAATTTGTGAGAAAAACCAGGGAGGAGATTGAGTTGATTGCAGGTGAAGTAGAAAAAGCTATGCGTAATGCAGGCTTAGGATATCATTTCCCGTTATTGTTTGGCAACGACAGTAAAAAAATATGGAGCCTTCGTAAAGCGGGCCTTGGGTTGCTTGGTAATTTGCCTGGTGATGAAAAAGCTGTGCCCGTAATTGAAGACACTGCAGTTGATATTAATGATCTTCCGGCTTACATTGCTGACTTTAATAAAATTTTAGAAAAGCATGGTTTAAATGCAGTGCATTATGCGCATGCAGGCAGTGGTGAAATTCATCTTCGTCCCATTATTAATCTTAAAACAGCGGAAGGCAATAAGCTCTTCCGTGTGATTGCAGAAGAAATAGAAAAAAAAAAAAAAAAGTACGACGGATCATTAAGCGGTGAGCATGGCGATGGACGATTGAGAGGAGAATTTATTCCACAGATGATAGGTGAAAAAAATTATCAACTGCTTAAACAAATCAAATACACCTGGGATCCGAATAACATTTTTAATCCCAACAAAATTGTGGATACGCCATCAATGAATTCGATGCTGCGTTATACACCGGGGCAAAAAACACCCACCTTCAATACCATCTTCAGGTATTACAACCAGGATGTGTTGCAACATGCGGAACAATGCAATGGGAGTGGAGATTGCCGCAAGACGCACCTGAGCGGCGGCACCATGTGCCCAAGCTATATGGCCACCAAAAACGAAAAAGATACCACAAGAGCAAGAGCCAATATCTTGCGTGAATTTCTCACCAACTCTTCACAGGTAAATCGTTTTAATCATAAAGAAATTTATGAAGTGATGGATCTCTGTTTAAGCTGCAAGGGATGTAAAAGTGAATGTCCAAGTAATGTAGATGTGGCAAAATTAAAAGCAGAATTTTTACAGCATTATTATGATGCCAATGGCGTTCCTTTTAGAAGTAAACTGATTGCCAATTTTGCAAAGAGTTCCAGGCTGGCGGCTATTGCACCAGGTATCTACAATTTTATGGTGACAAATAGTTTCATCAGCAAGCAAATAAAAAAGATCAGTGGTTTTGCTGAACAGCGCAGCATGCCTACCATGTATACAACTACATTGGCTGCATGGTACAAAAAGAATAGCAACAAAGCATCTCATTCTTCTTCGGCGGCTAAGGGTACTGTCTATCTTTTTTGCGACGAGTTTACCAACTACAACGATACTGAAATCGGCATCAAAGCCATTCAGCTATTGGAGCGTTTGGGCTATACCGTTAGTATACCCAAACATATTGAAAGCGGCAGGGCATGGTTAAGCAAGGGATTGATAAGAGATGCAAAGAAAATAGCCAATACCAATATTGAATTATTAAAAGACATAGTAACTGCCAACACGCCATTGATTGGTATTGAACCAAGTGCCATCCTTACTTTTCGTGATGAATACATTGATTTGGCAGATGACAAAAACTTTGAAGCTGCAAAAGCAATGAGCAAACATGTTTTCCTTATTGATGAATTCATTGCCATGGAAATTGACAAGGGAAATATCAGCAAAGAAGTATTTACCAAAGAACAGAAGCTGATTAAACTGCACGGGCATTGCCAGCAAAAATCTTTGAGTACTGTTACAGCGTCTGTAAAATTGTTATCGCTTCCTGAAAATTATAGAGTTGAAACCATTCCATCCGGGTGCTGTGGTATGGCTGGCTCTTTTGGCTATGAAAAAGAACATTATGAGTTGTCAATGAAGATAGGAGAGCTGGTATTATTTCCCACCGTTCGCAAGCAACCAGATGAAGTGATCATTGCCGCACCAGGCACCAGTTGCCGTCACCAGGTAAAAGATGGAACAGGAAGGAAAGCCAAGCACCCGGTGGAGGTTTTGTATGAGGCGCTGCTGTAAACTTAGTTGCGCCGAGCTTATCTTTAATGTAAAGCTGCTATGTATAAAAGCTTGCATTTAACCCTTGCATTCTTATTGACAGGGTGACATTTTATCATACTACATATCTTCGTAATCTCCTGTTCCGTATTCAATTGAGTGAAGCGCAGGCGTAAAAGATTAGTTACTTTTACAAAAAGTAATTCTTAAAACAAGCAGCCTTTGTTATGAAGTATCTTTTAATGATCCAGTTTTCTTTGCTTGGTTGTATTCAAGTTTCAAGAGGTCAATCATGCGAAGATTTGCCTTTACCATTCACATCTTATTCCAAAGCAATCAAAGAAATTAGAAACGCAGATTTTAAATTTACAGACCAAATTCAGGAAGGCAGCGGTTCTTGGATTATTAGTGCAGAATATTTTAGTTGTGACGATAATTTTGGTTACCTGGTTTTCACT
>CAZDHQ010000557.1:0-3784 GCA_964505135.1 uncultured Ferruginibacter sp. | reverse complement strand
CTACAACAAACAATATTTGTTCTTTGGTATTTTCTGTAAAGACTCCGCCGGTAAAAAAGCCATTAGGGCCACGGACTTCAAACGTGACTTCAACTTTATGGCGCATGACCTGGTTACATTGTCTTTTGATGGCTTCAATGATAAAAGAAACGCCATGGCCTTTGCTACCAATGCTTATGGTGTGCAGCGTGACTTGCTTTCTTTTGATGATATCTATTATGATTTGGATTGGGATGGATTATGGAAAGTAAGAACGAACAGAACAGACAGCGGCTGGTATGCAGAGATTGCGATACCATGGCAAACATTGCGGTATCCAAAATCAACGGATTCAGTACAGCAATGGGGCTTTAATATTTACCGCAATAGAAGATTGACCAACGAGATTTCTGCCTTCTCTGCTTTTCCTAGATCGTTTTCTTCTTTGCGTATGGACTATGCAGGGCTATTGAAAAACCTGCAGCCACCGCCACCAAAACCCAATGTGCGTTTTCAACCTTATGTATTGTCTTCTTTTGAAAAATTCAAAGACTCCACAGCAAAGAGCAATCACAACAGTTTGAAGTTTGGCGGTGAATTAAAGTGGGCCATCAATCCCAATGCGGTATTGGATTTAACTGCCAACACAGACTTTGCACAGGCCGACGCAGACAGGCAGGTAAATAACACCACCCGTTTTTCTGTGTTCTTTCCTGAACGCAGGCAATTCTTTTTAGAGAATGCTTCGCTGTTTGGAATTGGCGTAAGCCGTAATGTTGATGAGTCTGGTGGCAACATGCGTATACAACCATTTTTTAGCCGGCGTATAGGCCTTGATGATAACGGCAATCCAATACCAATTGAATTGGGAGGAAGATTTGTGCATCGTTCTTCAGAAAGAAATTATGGAGCGATGGTGATGCGGCAGCAGGCGCAAGGGAGCTATCCTGCCACCAACTTTTTTGTGGGACGTTACTCTGAAAACTTTGGTACACAAAATCGCATAGGCGGCCTCGTTACTGTGAAGAACCAGCCCCAGGGATCCAACGTGGTAAGTTCATTGGATGGATTTTTTCGGCTGGGTGAGTCACATTCTTTGAGTACAATGGTGAGTTACTCCAGCTCCAGCAAAACAAATAAAAAAGGCATGTCGGCCTATGCTCAATATTTTTATGTAAGCAACCAGTTTAAAATCTGGTGGACACAATCCATTGTTACAAAAGACTACGATCCAGAGCTGGGCTTTGTTTCAAGGAATGATGTGATTGGTACCACGCCGGGTATATTCTGGTGGTATCGTGGCAAGTATGTTCCGTTTAAAAGAATATTGAGGGCATGGGAACCAAGTATCTTCCCGGAGTTTTATCATAGCGTAAGCACAGGTAAGCTTGTGGAAAGAACCGTTACGATTTATCCTGTATGGCTGAACTTCCAGAGCGGTGCTTATTTTGGTTATAACATCATGCCTACTTACCAAAATCTTACGGAGCCATTTGAACCGTTGGGTGTGCCAATCAAAGTAGGCGAGTATAATTATACGAGACAATTGATCTATGCAAGTACGGATCCTTCAAGAAAATTAAACCTGCAAACACAGTATAGCTGGGGAACCTTTTTTGGCGGCCGCTTGAACTCTGGTGATTGGACTTTGCAGTATGCACCCATGCCGCATATTTCATTGATGGGAAGATTTAACCGCAACCGCTTTTTTAATGTGGGAGAAAACCGGACTTCAACCACCATTGATTTGTATTCAATAGAAGGGAGATTTGCATTGAACCCAAGAGTGCAGTTGATTGGATTCTATCAGCAGAATGCAGAAAACAATTCAAAGAATTACAATATCCGTTTCACATGGGAGTATAAGCCGCTTTCTTATATCTATGTAGTGCTTAACCACAGAGACTTCCAGAGCTTTGATTTAAAGAAGCAGGTACAAGACCAGGCGATTTTGAAGCTCAGTTATCTTAGGCAGTTTTAGTTAAATACCGGTACTGCTGATTGTATTCTGAATATCGTCTTATCTGAATCGTATTGCCGTGTTGATAACTTAGACGACCATTACTTGGTAAAAGATGATGCAATAGTTGATTTCAACATGCCAACAGTAATCAATAAAAACATTGACGGATTTCATTTTAATAATTGTTTAGGGACGATAGTTTTATAGACAATTAAAAATGAATGTTATGACCAGCAGAAGAGGGATTTATAGCTTATTGCTTATCCCATATTTAATGAGTTGTGCCGTGGGCCGAAAGATGGCATACGATAACGAGACAATAGACATGGACTATAAACCTGCCAGGTCGATGGCTGTTGCTTTTTATGATCAGAGAAAGGAGATTTTAAACGCTAAAGAAAAGCCAGGTTTTACAGGGCATATCAAATCAACCGTTCAGATTGCCTATAATGTACAAACGAAAAGTGGCCATTCGCTGGCGGATGATTTTGCCAATTCTATCAGCACGTCGCTTGCTGCCAAAGGCGTTCGGTCCGGCGTTGTTTCACTGGAACATCAGGATTCATTAGTTACATTAATGAATAGTTTTAAAGGCCTGGATTTTGATCGTTTATTGGTGTTCACCATTAACCAGTGGGAGGTAGAAGGTAAGCCCGGCTGGGTAGATGTTACCAATAAAGCTACTGGCGACTTTACCTTAAACGTTTATGACAAACAGGGAAATCTCCTGGCAACAGTGAGTGCTAAAGATGGAGTAGAGGAAAAGGGCGGAGCTGCAGTAAGTGTAAAAGCCCTGCAATCCTTAGCTGACACACTTTTTAAAAAGCTGATGATGCAGTTATTGAATGATGCTACTGTAAAAGCAGTTCTTCAATAAATTACCGGTAGATATTTTCCAGACGTAAAAACTAAATAAAAAACACTGGTGGTAACCTTTGTATTATCAAAGGACAATTTACTGTCAAAAGCTTATAAGGACGGTAATATTTTAATCTCGTTTCGATAAAGTATAATACGCTTGCTGTTTTCCAATTGTTTCAATAGTCTTGATATTACTACTCTTGATGTAGCCAGTTCATCAGCAATTAAATAATGCGAAGCTTTAATAACGCTGGAACCGGTGAGGCGTTGTTTTTCCTTTAAATAAGCAATCAGTCTTTCATCTAATTTATGAAAGGCGATGCTCTCAATTGATTTCAATAATTCAATAAACCTGTCATTGAAACTACGCATGATATAATTCTTCCAGCTTGGATAAGTGCAGAGCCACTCATCTAATTTGATATGCGGAATGGCAATTAGTTCTACATCATCTTCTGCAATGGCTTTTACTTCACTCTTCTTTGCTTCCACACAGCAGCTATAAGCCATCGAGCAACTTTCGCTGCTGGATAAGTAGTACAATAAAATCTCATTACCATTTTCATCCAGCCGATACACTTTTACGGTACCTTTTAATATCAGCGGCATCATGCGGATGTATTTACCATAATCCATGATCAAATCACCTTCATTAAAATGCTGCCACACACCAAACTGCTGTATTTCCTGTATCAGTTTGGGTTCAAAAATATGCTTGAATGTTTCGATCGTATTCATGAGGTAATAAACTTTTAATGAGGGAGCTTTTCTCTTATCATGCCGTACACATAAGTACCGGCGATAGCGCTCAATAAAGTAACGATTATAACGGTAACGCCTGTCCCAATTTGTGCAAACAATGGTCCTGGGCATGCACCAGTTATTGCCCAGCCCAATCCAAATAACAAACCTCCATATACCTGCCCTTTATTAAATTTTCTTGGATGGAACACAATGGTTTCTCCACCGATGGTTTTGATG
>CAZDHQ010000556.1:0-3788 GCA_964505135.1 uncultured Ferruginibacter sp. | reverse complement strand
TAACGCTCTTTTCTGAGCGCAATAGTTTTTGTATGATATTGATGATGTACCAGAATAAGGCAGCACCGCTCAGCAGTACAATGATGATGAGAATGACATTAAACCGCTGGGCATTTTCGCCGCTCTTTCTATTGGCCGCAGTAACCTTTGCCAGTATGCTGTGTCTTGTAAATTCAATACGCTGCATCAATGAATAGATATTATCCATCATTTTTTTGCCACGTAAACTGCCAATGAGTTTTTCCGCAGAAGCTTTACCGCCTGTTGAAAATGAATCCAGTATTGTTTTGCTAAATTCGATCTTTCTTTCCACCATCGCTTCCAGGTCATCTATTTGTTTGATGGTACTGTCATTATCAGAAATCTCCTGCATATCCTGCAGGCTTTTCCTTACCTGTGCTATTCTATTATCAAGTCCTTTCAGGTATTCAGAATCATGGGTAGAAATAAAATCGCTTACATTACTTTCAATGGTGACCACATTTCTTTCCATTGCCTTTAACTCAGAATTGATGCTGTATTCATCCAGGTAGTTTTCTCCACCTTTAATTAATGCATTGATGTTTTTGGAAGAATTGTATTGTATATACAGCAGCAGCAGGTTGCCTGTTATAAACGCAATTAGGATATAGTAAACAAAACGCCTGCTCTGCATGATAGAAATTGCTAAATGAATGTAAGCATTTTAGTTTTCTTCCGGTGGTATTTTTATATAACGGTAAAAAAAATACACCAGTAACAAAATGCAAATAATGATGCCGGTAAAAAGCAGCATGATTGCTGAGGTTGGCATTGGTTTATCTAATACTCTTAGTGTTATACTCGATAGTAAGAGCAGCAATAACATGTCCGTAAAAAATAAAAAGGTGAAAAAGATTTTCATACACATTGTTTTAATAGAGGCTCCGGTAAAAACCGGAGCCGTAAACCCAAACTATCTGCCATAAAGGCTATCAATTGTTGATTGCTATTCGCAGTACCAAGCTACTGCTGTACACAGGTGATAGATATGAGAAGTCGGTGAAAAGGCATTTTTAATAGCTGAACACGGCGTTGTACTCACTGGCCCGGCTGTTTTTAAGGCATCCTGTCCTGGATGGTTAATACACTGCCATTTTGTTTTCCTCCATTTTTTTAGGGGGCTTTGCATCAATCCTTAACGCCTTTGATGGAAAGTATACTAAAAGCTTTTCAATTTTAGCTTAGCAGCCTTTATTAAAGAAAACAATGATTTCTGTCAATAAAACACAAATAAGATTGATCATTTTCAGGCTAAAGGTTGATCTCTGTCAAAGGATTTTTTTAAAATAGAATATAGCTTTATCAGACAAAAAACTCCGTCAATGAACAAGATTGTATCCCAGGAAATCAAAGAACTGATAGAGACTGTGCACTACCGGCCTGCTGTATCAGTAATAATTCCTTTTGAACCTAAGATGGTTCCAAAAGATGAAATTAATCTTTCGCTGAAAAGAGTAAAAAACAGTGTAGAGAGAGAGTTGGCAAACAACTATCCTGAAGACCTGGTTCAACTGGTAACGGGTAAATTAAAAAATTGCCTGGCGAATTTAAATTATAATGGACACCAGAAAAGTATAGCTATCTATGTATCGCCGGTGTTTGAAAAGGTACTTTATCTTGATATACCCGTGGAGGAAAAGATAATTATTGACGAATCTTTTGAAATACGTGATCTTGTTTACTGTAAAAAGGAGTTGCATAAATACCTGGTGCTGGTATTAAGTGGTAAAGAATTCAACATTTTTATTGGTAATACCGAAACCTTTGTAAAAGTAGTGTCTGATGCTCCGCAGTCAGTATATGCATATATAAACGAAGTGCCGGAAAAGGTTGCCAATTTCTCTGATAACTCATCAAGAAGGGAAGTGATAATGGATAAATTCCTTCACCACATTGATAACACACTGGATATCATTTTGAAAGCATACAAACTTCCATTATTTGTGCTGGGCACAGATAGAATAGCAGGACATTTTAAAGCACTCACCAGGCATGCAGCGGATGTGATAGACTATGTGCACGGGAATTATGAAGAAGCAACAGCTGCCGAACTTAAAACTTTACTACAGCCGTATGTGGCTGATTGGAAAAAATTGAAACAGGCTGGTTTATTAAAAAGACTGGAAGCTGCAGCTAATGACAAAAGATTATCATCAGGCATTACTGATGTGTGGAAACAGGCAAGCAGGGGGAAGGGGCAATTACTGCTGGTAGAGAAAAATTACATGTGTGCGGCTGTTCATGGCGGCAATGATGAGGTTATTTATAAAGAGGCGCAGCTCAATAACTTTTCCTGTATTAAAGATGCCGTAGATGATGTAATTGAACGTGTGCTGGAAGGTGGTGGTGATGTTGAATTTGTGGACGCAGAAGTGTTAAACAAGTTTAACCGTATTGCGCTGATACAGTACTATTAATTGGGGTTTTGATTTTAACTTTAGAAGGCTGCCATTTTTGGCGGCCTTTTTATCAGGCTATTGGACAAGGAATTCAAATACCCAGATAGCCAAATGCATTTGTTGAAAAGAATATCGCATTTGCAAGCTTCAATCATTTTTGATGCGGCTGAAAAATATACTTTTTGCAAACTCGGCACTGATTATATAGGCAGCAACAATAGCCAGCATCCAGCCATAAAAGCTTAAGGGCATTTTAACAAAACCTAGTATTGACGCAAAAGGGAGGTAAGGAAACAGCAAGGCAAATACAATTACAAGCAGGGTAGCAGTGGTTAAATATTTTCCGGGTAAGCTTTTAAAAAATGGCAGGCGGGTACGGACTACCAATACAATTAAAGTAGCCGAAATGATGGATTCCATAAACCAGCCTGTTTGAAATACCTGCTCATTAGCATGCATCCAGTAAAGCAATACGGCAAAGGTTAGATAATCAAATACAGAACTGATCAGTCCGAATACAATCATAAACCGCTTGATAAATTTAATATCCCATTTATGCGGCTGGTTAACTGCTATGGCATCCACACGGTCTGTTGCAATAGCCATTTCAGGAAAATCTGTTAAGAGATTGGTGAGTAATATTTGTTTGGGTAATAAGGGCAAAAAGGATAAAAATAAAGACGCACCCGCCATACTAAACATATTTCCAAAATTGGCGCTGGTAGCCATAAAAACATATTTCATTGTATTGGTAAATGTTTTGCGTCCAGCTACAATGCCGGTGTTTAACACATCCAGGCTTTGATTTAGTAAAACGATATCTGCAGCTTCCTTGGCCACATCCACGGCTGAATCAACTGATATGCCTACATCTGCAGCATGGAGTGCCGGTGCATCATTAATGCCGTCGCCCATAAAACCAACCACATTACCAGACTTTTTTAATGCCAAAATGATTCTTTCTTTTTGGTTGGGCTCCACTTCAGCAAATATATCGGTACGCACTGCATGCTGAAACAGCGCTGCCTCTGCCATATCCCTCAATTGTTTACCAGTAATGATTACAGGTTTATCAATGCCTATTTGTTTTGCAAGGCTTTGTGCTACCAGCGCATTATCACCGGTGATAATTTTAAGTTGCACACCCAGTTGCTGCAGATTAAGAATGGTTTGCTGTACATCTTTTTTAGGTGGGTCATACAAACTGATAAAGCCAAGAAAGATCATGTTCTTTTCATCATCACGGGTAAAATCCTTTGCAGCATTGCATGATTTGTATGCCACACCCAGTACCCGGTAGCCCTGTGAACTTAACTGTTGATACAGTGATTGAAGGCTATCATTTTTTTCTATGATAAGAACAATAGT
>CAZDHQ010000555.1:0-3794 GCA_964505135.1 uncultured Ferruginibacter sp. | reverse complement strand
CTGTTTCAAGCCCATGCTGACAGATACAATCCCAGTTACAGTCCCTTGATAAATCACTTACAATTTTGGACGATACTTTAGGGTAGGCAATCCAGAGTTTCGCATCTTCGGCAAGTGCCGGAACTACATCTTTAAGAATATCCTTTAACTGATTATGAGAAATGGCAAATACCAACGCAAAATCAATTTTTTTGGACTTTAATAACGGTGTTACATTTTTAGAAAAAGACAACTTAATGAATTGCTTTTCCAGTGTAGAAGGAAGGCCCTGGATCAGAAGATTCTTTTCATCTTTTAGTTGAAGTTTTTCTATCGCCGAGAGTGAAGGAGCTAATACTTCCATTGATTAAATTTAAAAAGTATGCAAAATTAAACATTTTTAATGCAAAATCCATAGAATTAAAAACTATAAATCTCTTAAAACACAAAACCCCGCTGTATTAGCGGGGCTTTACAAAATGTTTTCAATGTCTATTTGCCTACCGGCTTGTAATATTTAAGTGCCTCATCCATATAACTTTGCAACTTCGCAATACGGTTCTCATCTGATGGGTGGGTAGCTAAAAACTCCGGTGGTTTTTGTCCTCCTGCCTGAGCCATTCTTTGCCAGAAAGGAATTGCCTCCCTTGGATTGTACCCTGCCATTGCGCAGAAAATTAACCCAAAATGATCCGCCTCATATTCCTGCTTGCGTGAGTTAGGCAACAGTACCCCTATCTGGGCACCAGGTGCATATACGGAGTTGAATATTGAATTTACTTTAGCATTGTTGCTCGTTAATACATCACCCGCAACCTGTATACCTTGTGCCAACAGTCCCTGGCTCATGCGCTCATTTCCATGTCCAGCCACTGCATGGGTAATCTCATGACCTAATACCACAGCCAATGCTGCCTCATTTTGAGTAATTGGCAACAAGCCGGTATAAACAACTACTTTACCGCCAGGCATGCACCATGCATTTACTTCCTTACTATCTACCAGGTTAAATTCCCAATTATACCCTTTCAATACGTCTCCTTTTCCCTGCTGAGTGTAGTAATTAGTGATTGCGGTTGCTATTCTTGAGCCCACACGTCTCACCATTTCAGCATCTTTGTTACCTGAACTACTTACCACCTTATTCTGTGAAAGGAAAGTCTTATACTCGGTGAGTGCCATTTCCTGGAGCTGGCTTTCAGGAATCAACTTGAGTTGGTTTCGGCCCGTGATAGCGTTTTTGGAGCAGCCCATAATTACCAACGAAGCGGCAAAAAAGTAAGTAAAAAGTCTTTTCATATAACCTGTTTACAAATACATAAACAATTGGCGTACCAATGCTAAATTAAGCATTGTTAAACATACTTGCATCTAAAAAATTAGCGGGAAGAACGGGCAGCTTTCCTTCTGTCCCTATACTTTAAAATAGGCACACGGTTTTCGTTGCCACGAAGCAGTTTTACAATATTTTTTTGATGGGTAAGGATGATCATACTGCGAAAATCCTGTAAAGCACTACATCATCGTTCCAAATCCACAACACACAGATAGGGAGTGCAATACCAGCAAGAATTGAGCTTAAGGAAACATAGCGGGTAAGAAATAACACAAGCAGGAAAACACCTACACAACTAGCAGCTATTACAGGCTGAACAGCGAGTATCATTCCAAAAAGTGTGGCAACACCTTTACCTCCTTTAAATTGAGCAAAAATGGGAAAAATATGACCCAAAACAGCAGCTAAACCTAAACCCACCATTAGGTTTGTTCTGTCCCATTCATTGTGCAGGTAATAAGGCAATAAGTTAAATAAGCTTACAGCCAACATCCCCTTCAATATATCCATCACCATTACAATGGTTCCATACTTAGAACCAAGTACTCGAAAAGTATTAGTTGCGCCCATATTACCACTACCATATTCTCTGATATCAATACCGAAAAACTTTTTACTGATTAGCAAAGCGGTTGGTATAGAACCAATCAGGTATGCAATAGCAATTAATAGCAGTTCCTTCATTGTTTCTTAGTGAGTTGAATTGCAAATATAACGGTTTTACCTTTGGGAGCCAACGGTAAATTATTGTCTTAAACGCATATCAGGCAGATTTATTTTTACAAAGTAAGGCAAGCCATTCTCCTTTCTTCAATGCCTTCATTTTGAGAAGGTTATGATCAGCCGCCGCAGAAACAATTTGCTGTTCATCTGATTGCAGAAACCCACTTAATAAAATGAGCGCCCCATTTCTACAGGATTGATCGATAGCTTTTAAATTGTTTATAATTACATTCAAGTTAATGTTAGCCAAGACAATATCAAACCCGCCCGGAGGAATTTCGCTGGCCAATTTGAGTTTAATGGAAGAACAGTTGTTTTGCTCTAAATTTTCTGCTGCATTGGTGATACTCCATTCATCATTGTCTATTGCTGTAACACTTGCTGCACCCAACTTTTCAGCCAGTATGGCCAGCACACCAGTTCCTGTGCCAAAGTCCAACACTGTTTTGCCAACAAAGTCAATTTCTTTCATAAGCTGTATCATCATATACGTAGTAGCATGGTGACCAGTGCCAAAACTCATTTTAGGGGTAATAATTATTTCATGCTGAACATTTTTGAGCGGCTCATGAAAACCTGCTCTTATGCCTGCAAAACGCTCTACAACAACCGGGTGAAAATCCTGCTCCCACTTTTGGTTCCAGTTTATTTGTTCAACTTCCGACATTGTGTAAGCAAGTATAGAAAACTTTTCAAGGGTATTCTCGAAATCTTGCTGTATAAACTCGTCCTGCTCAATAAACGCTGTTAGAAATAAGTCCTCCTCAATAAAACCATCAAAGCGTTGCTCTGATAATAAGGCCACCAGTTTTTCTAACTCTTCCTGGTTATGAGTTTCAAATTCAAACTGTAAAAAGATCTTGCTGCTCACCTGTGATATTATTTTGTCTGTGCTAAATTAGGTTGATTCAGGAAAATTGTAAGAATACTGCTGTATTCAGAATCAATAAACCAACTGATGCGTTTGCTTTATAATGCCCATTACAAAGATGCTTTGCACATGTCCAATATTTTCTATGTTGCTCAGCCTGTTTACATGAAAATCATAATAAGCATTCATATCTTCAGATACTACTTTAAGCATGAAATCGAACTCACCCGAAATATTATAGCATTCAATTACTTCCGGCATTGTGTTAATAGCTTTGATAAATTTTGTACCAGCCGTTTTGCTGTGCTCTTTGAGTGAAACATAACAGATAGCCATTAATCCTTTTTTTACTTTACTGTGATCTACCAATGTGGCATACTGTTTTATTACACCTGTAGCCTCCAGCCGTTTTATTCGTTCATGCACTGGCGTAGTGCTTAGGTGTACTTTTTCAGCAATTTCCTTCACCGTAATCCTTGCATTTTGCTGCAATAAAGCAAGAATGGCCAGGTCTTTTGAATCAAGGGAATAGTTGATTTCAGCGGAATGTTCTGTTTTAACGGCTTTTGACATAACAAAACAAGGTTTTATTCTATTAAAAGTTTTTAGGAAGAATAATACACCAAATATCTACAATACTATAGAAAATTATTCTACAATAGTACATTTGCCTATTAAAAAAATAAAAGCATGTCAACAATCACTAACTCAATTGACTTCAGCCTCAAGTATAAAGTGGCTGATATGAGCCTTGCAGAATGGGGCCGTAAAGAAATAAAATTAGCAGAAGCAGAAATGCCGGGTTTAATGGCCATCCGTGAAGAGTTTGGACCTAAGCAACCGTCAAAAGGTGCAAGAATAGCCGGTTGTCTTCACATGACTATT
>CAZDHQ010000554.1:0-3800 GCA_964505135.1 uncultured Ferruginibacter sp. | reverse complement strand
ATGGAACCACTTACGGTCCGATAGCACCGCAGCCATGGGGTGTTACATCCCTGAAGCCGGGCAAATTGTTTTTACATGTGATGGAAGCGCCAAAAGATAAAATATTGTTTGTGCCCAATGTAGATGCAAAAGTGAAGCAGGTAAGTTTTCTTGCCAATAAACAAAAACTGGTTTGGAAACAAAGGGGTAATAACCTTAGCATACAACTGCCCGTCGTATTACCGGATGCTGTAAATACTGTATTGCTTGTGGAATATGATGGAACCATCAGCGACTCTTATGCCGATGCACCCACCGTTGTATCACCGCAATACAAGCAATGTAATTTGGATGTGATTACATCTATTCCATCGGGCAACACTAAAATAGAACCCGTAACCTACAGTTATTATTTTGGTGATTGGAAACATACTACCTGTGCTATGCAAATGGCATCACCTGCAGATGCCATCAGTTTTAAAGTAAATTTTACTACAGCAGGCAATTATAAATTATTGCTCGAATACAGTTGCCCGGCAGAGAACAGTAAACAGGAAGGTTTGCTGCAGGCCGGTGATCAGCAATTTTATTTTGAAACATTGGCTACCGGCAGCCATGATGAATGGGCGCCGCTGCTGTTTATTCAGCAATCTGTTGCAATGATTACTATTTCAAAGCCCGGCATACAGGAGATTAAACTGGCACCGCTCAATAGTGGCAAAGAACTATTCAAATTAAGCAGGATCATTGTGCAGCCGGTAAAATAATTTCTCTTAATGATTACAGCATCAAATCAATTATGATAAGGTATCTTATAGTATTTGTTTTTTTATTGAACGTAGTTCATTCAGCGCAGGCGCAGGAAAGGATTTTTGTTGCCATTGATGGAGACGATACCAATGCAGGCTCTATGAGCAGGCCAATGAAAACAATCCAGGCCGCAATCAATAAGCTGGCTTCTATAAAAGCAGTTACCGTTGAAATTGTGTGCCGTAAAGGGGTGTACCATCTCACAGAACCCATCATTATAAATGCTGATCTGATCGGTAAACACCAGTTAAGTATTACCAATTTTAATAAAGAAACAGTAACCATTTCCGGTACGATAGTATTACCGGCTTTACAATGGTTGCCATACAAAGGCGCAGTGGTAAAAGCTGATATTGGCAAAGGCCTGGTGATTGACCAGCTATTTTGTAATGGCAGGCTCATGTCAATGGCAAGGTATCCAAACTATGATTCAACAGCCAGGGTTTTTAACGGCACTGCTGCAGATGCATTGAGCAAGGAAAGAATACAACAATGGGCAAATCCTGCAGGTGGTTATGTGCATGCACTGCACCAGGCTGAGTGGGGCGACTTTCATTACTTAATCAAAAACAAACTGGATGATAGCCTGGTATTAGAAGGTGGCTGGCAGAATAACCGGCCTGCTCCCATGCATGCTGAGCATCATTATGTAGAGAATATTTTTGAAGAACTGGATGCAGCTGGCGAATGGTATTACCAGCAGGAAACGGGATTGCTCTTTGTTTATCCACCAGCAAATGTGAGGATGGATAAAGCAGTATTTGAAAGAACCGCTCTAAATGAGTTGATCAAAATACAAGGTTCATCAAAGCGGCCTGTTGAAAATGTTACCATCAGTAATATTCATTTTACAGGCACAAACCGAACCTTTATGTTAAAAAAGGAACCCCTGTTAAGAACAGACTGGACTATTTACAGGGGCGGTGCTGTTTTAATTGAAGGCGGGAAAAATATTACGGTGAGTCACTGCAGCTTTAGTGAACTCGGTGGTAATGCTGTATTTATAAATCGGTATAATCGGGGCATTAAAGTTTTGCACAACCTGGTAAACAATATTGGCGCAAATGCATTTACCGTTGTAGGAGATACGGGTGCTGTACGTTCTCCCTCTTTTCGCTATGAGGACTTTGTTCCTATTAACAAGATGGATCAGCAACCTGGCCCAAAAACTGACAACTATCCTGCTTGCTGCACCATCTACGATAACCTGGTGTTTAACATCGGCACTGTTGAAAAACAAGTGGCAGGCATCGAGATTGACATAGCGATGGATATTAACGCCAGCCACAATACCATCTATAATGTACCAAGGGCGGGCATCAATATTGGTGATGGCTGCTTTGGTGGGCATATCATTGAATACAATGATGTGTTCAATACAGTGCTGGAAACAGGTGATCATGGAGCTTTTAATTCCTGGGGTCGTGATCGTTTTTGGCTGCCGGGTATTGAAGACGTTAATCACCTGGTTGATCAGTTTCCGTTGTTGCCTTTTGCAGATGTTATTAAACCAATCACTCTTCGCAATAACCGCTTTAAATGTGAACATGGCTGGGATATAGACCTGGATGATGGAAGCAGCAATTATAAAATTTACAATAATGTTTGTTTGAATGGCGGACTTAAACTGAGAGAAGGTTTTAGAAGAATTGTAGAGAACAATGTAATTGTAAACAACAGTTTTCACCCGCATGTTTGGTATGATAAAAGCGAGGATGTTTTTGCAAACAATATTGTAACTACCGAATATGCACCCATCAGGATCAATGTATGGGGAAGATCAGTTGACAGTAATTTTTTTATTCAGTCAAATGCATTGGGTGAAGTAAGAAAAAACAACACAGATCAAAACAGCTTGCAGGGTGATCCGCAATTTGTAAATCAATCCATCGGCGACTTCCGGGTAAAAGCAGGTTCCCAAGCCATGCTTATTGGTTTTAAAAATTTTCCTATGAACCAGTTTGGTGTAGTGAGTGCAGACTTAAAGAAGCTGGCACAGCAACCGATCATTGTGCCTGTTAGAAACTTGGAGCAACAAAAGAACGGTGAAACAACTGAATGGCTGGGTGCCATTATCAAGAACGTAGAAACATTGGGTGAGCAATCTGCATCAGGCTTGCCGGATAAAAATGGTGTGCTGTTAATGAGTGTTCCGCAGGGAAGTATAGCAGCTAAAAATGGTTTAATGCCTGGTGATGTGATCTGCAAAATAAATGATAAAGAAGTAACCAATGTTGCAGCCATGCTGAATGAGTTGCAGAAATTGCTGTGGCAGGGAAATGCAAAAGCAACTGTCTGGCACCTGCAGCAATTAATGGAAATGAACCTTCAGCTAAAATAATTTTGATCTTATTTTTTCAAACATAACTATTAACCAGTCACCACAATGAAATCTTTTTGTATAGCGCTTGCTTTATCTCTGCTTGCTTTTAATCTTACCACAGCCCAGATCAGTTTTAAAAAGAAAACTGCCACTCAATGGGAAGTGCAAACGCCTTTGATCAAAGCTGTGTTTAGTAAACAAGGCAACCATATCCTGCAGGAATATTTTGCCCGAGATGGAAAGCAGTGGAAAAAGGTTGTTTCCTCCTTTCACAGTCCGGATAATTTTCCAACAGATGCGGTACAGTTATTTAATCGTAGCATCAATAAGGGCTTTCGTTTTTTGGTAGAAGATGTCGTAGATCAACTGGAGTTGGTAAAGCAAACGCCGAACAGCATTGTGATAAAGCTAAGCGGTAGTTTATACAATACAAAAATTTCACAGCTCATCCATTTTAATAACAGTGATGCTTACTGTCATATAGAAACGGAAGCATTATTGAATGGCAAGCCTGCAAAACTGGATTATGTTTTATCCTGTTTTGAGTTTGAATTAAACAGGCCACCTTATTTTATTCATACACCCGGTGTAAAATTTGACAATGAAGATTCAAAACAAAACCGTTACACGTTGTTGCCAGCAAAAGACCAGGTAATTGGCGACAGGGCGTTTCATGCACCCGCTGTGA
>CAZDHQ010000553.1:0-3804 GCA_964505135.1 uncultured Ferruginibacter sp. | reverse complement strand
ATTTCGGGGGAAGTATTGTCTGAAGTGATCAATGGCTCACAGGCGTTGTTTGATACCTTAAAAAGTTTTGGTGTAAACATTCATTACCTCGGTGGTGAAACCGCTGATGTGGGTGATGTGGTAAGAACCGTAGCGGTAAATGGCACCATGACCTGCCGCTGGCCTAAAAATAAAATCATCAGCAATGAAAAAATAAAAGCCGGTGATGTGATCGTTGGCTTTGCAAGCCATGGGCAAGCTTCTTATGAAACAGCTTATAACAGCGGTATTGGCAGTAATGGCTTAACCAGTGCAAGACATGATGCATTGAGCAAATATTATGCTCAACATTTTAAAGAAAGCTATGATAATAACCTGGCTGACGATGTCGTGTATATCGGCAAGAATAAACTAACGGATACGGTTAGTCCTGATTTATCCAATATTGGGAAGCTATTACTAAGCCCAACCCGTACTTATGCGCCGGTGTTAAAACAATTGCTGGATCATCATTTTGATGATATTCATGGATTGATACATTGTAGCGGAGGAGGTCAAACCAAGTGCATGAAATACCTGCCCGGTGATTTTAAAATTGTAAAAGATAATTTATTTGATGTGCCGCCGGTGTTTCAATTAATTAAAGAAAACAGCGGTAGCAACTGGAGGGAAATGTATGAAGTTTTTAACATGGGGTGCCGCCTGGAAATTTATTGTGATGAAGCCAATGCAGAT
This sequence comes from uncultured Ferruginibacter sp., assembly GCA_964505135.1. Taxonomy (GTDB): domain Bacteria; phylum Bacteroidota; class Bacteroidia; order Chitinophagales; family Chitinophagaceae; genus Ferruginibacter. The sequence continues at coordinate 3,090 of CAZDHQ010000553.1, read as the reverse complement.
ACTATGATTGCTGCTGCAAAATCTTTTAATATAGATGCACAGGTGATTGGAAGGGTGGAAGCAAGCAGTAAAAAGGAATTACTGATACAATTGAAGGAGGAAGCAATTGTTTATTAATCTTTCAATGTGTGTGTGCTATTTTTTGAGTTGAATCCTGCGTTCATAGCTTAGGCATCGCCACAGCCATTCCAGTATTCCGTAATTGTATTTTTTAAGCCACCATTGGCTAAATAATACCTGTAAAATAAATACCACAATAGCCAGGACCAGGTACCAAATTAAATCCCAGGCTGGTTTGTAGCATACCAGCACAAAGAACAAGATGATGTTTTGAGTGATATAGTTGGTAAGCGTCATCCTGCCAACCACCTGTAAGGCAGCAAATATGCGTTTTAATTTACCGCCAATATATAGCCAGGTAATACCTGTGGTTACTGCCATCATACTGCACAATACCTGGATGTAAAATAGATTGTAATATTTATTAAAATTCCATTCCCGTTTTTCAATTTGAGCCTGCAGGTAGTAAATAGCTATTGACAGCAGAAGGCTCACAAAAAATGTGTTTTTGATGATCTTCCGGTTATTGATTAACTGAAGTAATTTTCCACTTCTATGCAGAGCTGCACCTATTAGCAGGCATCCTAATTGTACCAGGTGAAATATAACCGAGTAACTTAACCGCAGCAGCCATTTATACCGCATAAAAAGATTTGCCTTTACGTGATCAACCAAAGTGTGCCGGTTGTAAAGTTCATAAAATGCGTCCCGGTCTTTTGGCGCAAACAATACATGAAGTCTCCCTAAATAAGATTGCAGGATGGGCGTGACTAATAAAATCCCTATTCCAATAAAGAATAAGCTGCGGGCATTTAATTGGTAAAACAACAACAGAATGATTCCTAAAAAAGCATAATCATTGAGAATATCGCCGCCAAAAAAAATGCTGTTGACGAACGCAAAGGCGAATAGCCAAAACATTCTTTTTATAAAGAACAAATAAGAGGATTGTTGATTTTCGCTGATCTTCTTTAGCAGAGCAGAAAATCCAAAACCAAATAAGATCGCTAATAGTGTCCAGCCCTTTGAGCCGAAAATTATTTCAGTAATTGTTTCAATGGCCGTGGCAAGTTTATCTGGTGCCGTTTTAAGGGAATGATTATTCCATCCGTAAACACCGGAATAGTTGATTACAACTACGCAAAGCAGCGCCCAACCTCTCAAAATATCAATAATCGCTGTTCGTTGGTTTTGAGAGATAGGGCTGCTGTTGGTCATAAAGGCTGCTGGAATTTTATTCTACTACAAATGTGATGGGTTGTTTCTTAATAGATGATACCGGCTGCCCGTTTTGCAGCGCTGGTGTCCATTTAGGGCCATTTTTAATCAGGTTGATACAATGCTCGGCAGTTTTAGAACCTTCGTAGTTCATTGCTTTTACCCGGTTAACGGTTCCGTCCTTTTCTACTACAAACTGGATAATAATTTTATAGTTTCCCTTCTTCCACCCTTCTTTAGAAGGAATAGAACCATCCAGGCTCTTCATTAAATAATTTCTCCAGCCATCCTGCCCGCCGGGGAATGCAGCTTCCACCTCTACTTCAGTAAACAGGGCTTCAGTTGATACATTATTTGACTCAGCGTTTGGTGTGGTTTCAGTTTTTAATTTTTTTGTAACAATCATGATTACACCATCTTTTGCCTTTGAGCCATAGATTGCAGTTGCGGATTCATTTTTTAAAACATTGATGCTTTCAATATTTTCTGGTGCAATATTCTTTATTGCATTTTCATCTTTTGGTACGCCATCTACTATGTACAATGGGTTACGTTTAGATGTGTCATTGATTCGTAACAAATTTTTCTCTTCATCCTTTTCCCGAATTACAACAGAGCTGACAGCAACTTCATTTCCAATTTTCATATTCTCCTTTGATGTATTTGAAGGCTTGCTTTCTACACCAATAATAGTTGCTTCTTCCACGGTTAGTATTGTTTCATTAACACTTGCCTGGTTGTTTTCAATCCGTACATCATTCAATACAATTAAGCCGTTAGCAGCTTCTTTACCATATTTTTTAATTGCTTCACTATTTTTTGAATTGTACATTACTGCTTTTTTTGCCTTCACACTTTTATTTGAAAGGGATGCTGCATTCATTCGTTTGCCATCAGCAATAATTAGAACGTCTCGGATTTGACTAAAGCTTACATTGCCTTCCATCGTTATGTTGTCATTACCAGAACCATTGGTAATTACTTTAGCCGCATGAAAACTAATAGTTGGTGCGGTAGTATCTGATTTTATTGAAGCTGATAAGGCATTCCTGTTGGCTGCATATTTTTCAATGGCAGCTAAAATATTCATGGCTATACTTTTTTGTCCTTCTTCAGAGGTAAGAAATGCTACATCTTTTTTATTGTCTAAGAAACCAGCTTCAATCAAAACTGATGGGCATTCATTTGCCTGCAAAACCCAAATACCCACTTTCCTTTGAACTGGATTTGGGGCTACAGGTAAAGCGTATTTATCACTAAACTGGTTAATAACTGCAGAGGCAAGTAACCTGCTTTTTCCAACATTGGCATATTCATCTTTGGCAACATATACTGATAATCCACTTGATACAGGATTGTCAGCACTTTTCATATCAAGATGAATCGAAATGAAACAGTCTGCTTTATTTTCCTTCACAAACTTTACACGATCCTGTGGTGAAAGATTTACATTATCATTATCCCTGCTCAACAATATTCTAATCTTGTCATTGCTATTTATCTCTTTTATTTTTTTTACAATGGACAATGTAAATTCCTTTTCAAATTTGCCATTGGCTGTCGCTCCAAAATCTTTTCCTCCATGCCCAGCATCAATTACCACAGTAATAGCATCTCCATCATAATTCGAAGCAGGCTGTTTAGTAAACATTTTCATTTTAACCGTAAAGGCAGAAACAATCAATAATAGCAGTGGTAATGCCAGTACTCTTGCAATGTACCCGGCTTTTGTGTTGTGATTTTTTGTGATCATGGCTAATCTTCTTTTTATGGGTGAAAAGAAAAAATGATTGGTGATGGAAAAATTTTGTT
>CAZDHQ010000552.1:0-3806 GCA_964505135.1 uncultured Ferruginibacter sp. | reverse complement strand
AGACCGCTGTGGGGGCCGCATGGAATTGTGTTTGTAAATGGTAAAGCCTGGTTTTCTGCAGAAGGTTCAAAAGCAATTGGCAGCTATGATCCTGCAACAAAGCAAGTAGACTGGAGTATGGGCACTGGTGAAGACAGAACACATATGATTGAGGTCTCGAAGGATGGAAAATCTATTTATACCACCAATGTTTCATCCGGCACGGTAAGCATTTTTACAGATACTATCATTCAAGCAAGAGTAATGACACCTCCACCGGGTTCACCTGCTCCACAAGGCAACACGCCTCCACCCAACATGCAACCAAGGCACGACTGGAAACAAACAGTGATTGCTACCGCAAGAGGTTCAGAGGGATTGGATATTTCACCCGATGAAAAAGAATTATGGACTGCATCAAGTGAAGATGGAAGTATCTCCATCATTGATCTTACCACCAAACAATTAGCCACAAAATTTGATGCAAAAGCACAAGGTGCAAATAGAGTAAAGTTTACACCTGATGGTTCCAAAGTTTTTATCTCCACCTTGTTTAAAGGTGATTTGATTGTGTTTGATGCAAAAGCAAGGAAAGAAATCAAACGCTATAAAATTGGCAATGGAGCATCCGGTATTTTGATGGATACAGACGGCTCAAGGGCTTTTGTGGCATGCACTGCAGAAAATTATATTGCCATTGTTGATTTAAAAACTTTAGAAGTGATTAGTAAGATTAGCTTAGCCGGCCCCGATGGACTTGCATGGGCGATAGAGTAGCCTTTTATAATACTACCTGTTATTGATGAAACATAAACAATGACCACCGTTTCCATTTTTCATAAAACTGGTCATTCCATTGCTATAGGTGAATCATTAATCTTTGTCCGGTTGAACGATTGCGGTTAAGAAGTGCCGCCGCAGCTACTTTTCAAGCACACTTTGCTAATTAAAAAACTTGTGGTATGAAAAACAATCACCTGGGAGAAATTGAACTGATCGGCAAAAAGACCAGTCAATTAATTGAAGCCATCAACGAAGCAAAAAGAGGAAACAGCAAGAAGCTGGAAGAATTGTTGATCACTATTAAACATCCAGGATGGACAACCATTGCTGACATCGCTTTTGTAAAATCACACCTGGATGCATTGCTGCGCCAGCAAAAGAACATCAATGCACAATTGGATGAATTTGTGCATGCAGCTTCTATGGTAGAAAAAGAAATGGCTTTGTAGCTAAAGAACTATTTTGGATGGGGAGACGCAAGTCTCCCTTTTTATTTTCAACAAAAACAAGTGATGGCATATTTCAACAATGTCGTTAATATATTTCACAATTCATAAACACTTAAGGCTTTATTTTTAATCCGTTTCCTAAAACAGCCTTAATGAAATTGCTATCTCCATTTATCTTTCTCCTGTTGTTTGCCTGTAAATCCAAAACGCAAACAACACTTACACTTGTAAAGAATAGCGATGAAAAAATAAAATCGGTTACTGCATTTGATTCTTCTATAAAAGTGATTCATGTATTGGTGGCACTGTGCGATAATAAATACCAGGGCATAGTACCGGTGCCGCCAAAGATTGGTAATGGTCAGGATGTAGACAATAATTTGTATTGGGGCTGCAGCATGGGCATTCGCAGCTATTTTAAAAACAGTAATAACTGGCAGTTAATAAAAAAGCATGCTATTGACAGTATACGAATGGAAAGAATCATTTTCAAACACAGGCAATCCAATTATTATTTGGTTGCAGATGCATACAATGGGAAATACATCAAACAGTGTACGATAGATTTTCTCAACAGCAATTGCGGTAAGTATAAGGACACAGCGAAAGTAAATGGTATCACACTCGGTATAAACGGCAATGCAAAACTGCTTGCTTACATTGGTCATGATGGTTTAATGGATTTTAGTTTGCATGAAAACTTTAATAATACTGATGGAATAACAAGAGACGCCATCATGCTCGCCTGTATCAGCAAGCGTTATTTTGCGCCGCATTTAAAAGCTGCTAAAGCCAATCCTCTTGTATGGAGCACCGGCCTGATGAGCCCTGAAGCTTACACCTTACATGATGCACTGGAAGCTTATATAAAAAAAGAGTCACCACAAATTATTAAAGCCAAAGCTGCCAGTGCTTACGCCAGGTATCAGCACTGCGGCGAAAGGGCGGCAAATAATTTATTGGTAACTGGTTATAAGAATAATTGAATATGAAAATTTCCCTGGCAGTAATATCTATTTTTATTCATTCCGTTGCTTTATTTTCGCAAGAGAATAAAGATTCCCTCTTTTTAAAATCAAAGGGAACATGGAATTACCCTATATATAGTGTTTTAAAAATAGATACCTGGCAAGATAGAAAACACATGCTTGATCTGTATGATAACTCAAAAGGAGTTATATTCTTTTCAGACAAGAGTATGGCGGTGAGAGCTGTTCACTCCGGCAGGGTGATTATTTCAGCAGAGATTGATAATGAATTCATGGTGATTACCAGGTATGGAGATTACTTTGTTGGGTATTTTAGCATCATCGCTCCAGTGGTAAAAAAGGGCGACAACATTAAAGCAGGTGATGTGATTGGTAACTGTGGTAAAAATTTGGATGGAGACTACAATATTGAAATCCTGTTATATTCTCAGCGTGAAGAATTAGATGCAGCTGAATGGTTTAGTAATCCTGGGCATAAAAACCCACAAAGAAAGTTAAATACCTTAATCCCATCAAAGGCTTAAAAAAACAAAAAGATCTGCCTCCAACAAACGTTAAACCTTAGACCTTGAACGCAAATCTACCAATTTCTTAACCTGGTTCAATGCAAGCGCTATTTCCTTAATGTACTTTCGTAACGTGAAAAGAAAACAATTTTTACACACAGCAATAATAGGAGCAGCAGGTATGACAACACTTTCAGCATTTAACCGATTTACCAGTGAGTTAACCGAACAGGAACAATTAATGCCTGTTTTATTTGTGGGCCATGGTTCACCCATGAACGGCATTGAAGACAATGATTTTTCTAGAAGATGGACAGCCATTGCAAAAGAAATACCTACGCCAAAGGCGGTGTTGGTAGTGTCTGCACACTGGTTTACCCGTGGCACTAAAGTTACGGCCATGGACTTTCCGCCCACCATCCATGATTTTGGCGGCTTCCCCAAAGCCCTGTTTGATGTGCAGTACAACGCACCCGGCAATCCGGCGCTGGCAAAAGAAACCGCTGCACTCATCACCTCCACAGCAGTGGAACTCAACCATGACTGGGGCCTTGACCATGGTGCATGGACCATCATCCGCCACATGTATCCCGAAGCTAATATCCCGGTGCTGCAGCTAAGCATTGATTACACCAAGGGCGCTCAATACCATTATGATTTGGCAAAAGAGATTTATGCGCTGCGTAAAAAAGGTGTACTCATCATGGGGAGTGGTAACATGGTGCACAATCTTGGTATGATTGCCTGGGATAAAATGAAAGAACCGGAATACGGCTACGACTGGGCCATCAAACTAAACGAGCAATTCAAAAACCTGATCACTAACGGTGACCATCAATCGCTTATCAAATATGAGTCACTGGGCAAAGAAGCAAGGCTCGCCATTCCCACACCAGAGCATTATTTACCGCTGATGTATACTTTGGGATTAAAAGGAGAGAAAGACGCCGTTTCTTATTTTAACGACAAGGCAGTAGCAGGATCGCTTACCATGACATCAGTAAGATTAGGTTAGATTAATATAATTAATAAGTTGGATGTCTTTAGTAAGAGATGTTCAGTGCAATAACAGTAGTTATTGCTTTTGCCATCAGGATTGA
>CAZDHQ010000551.1:0-3807 GCA_964505135.1 uncultured Ferruginibacter sp. | reverse complement strand
CAGTACACAGACATTAATTAATATCAAGACCGATCAAAACATCACAATTAACTGGAAAGATGCAATATCAAATAGCTCAGATGAGATGGCTCCTTTGATTACTATTTTTTCAGAAGTATCAAAACTGCATGGCTTGAATTACAAACCGGTGGAAGATGACTTTGTTGATTACAATGTACAGGCAACATTACCGCACAAACTTAGCCAGTATGGGCCCGGCATAGCAGTGGGTGATATTGACAATAACGGCTTTGAAGATTTCTACATTGGTGGATCAAGCAGCAACCCGGGCACCTTTTTTATGCAGGATGCACAGGGGAATTTTACACAGGACGATAATCGCTTTCTGCAAAAAGAAGACCCGCTGGTGGAAGATATGGGCGTCTTGTTTTTTGATGCAGATAATGATAAAGACCTTGACATGTACGTTGTGAGCGGTAGTTATGAATTGCCACCATCACATCCCATCTGCCAGGATCGTTTATACATTAACGATGGTACAGGAAAATTTACAAGAGCCTATAATGCTTTGCCTGTGGAAACTACCAATGGTTCCTGTGTAAGGGCCGCTGATTTTGATGGCGATGGCGATTTAGATTTGTTTGTTGGAGGGCGTGTGTTATCAGGCGCTTACCCAATGGCACCACAGAGTTTTTTACTGAGAAATGATCATGGAAAATTTAGTGATGTTACACAGCAATATTATCCTGCCTTAAAAAATATCGGAATGGTAACAGATGCAATGTGGAGCGATTTTGATAATGATGGCAAAATTGATCTTGTAATTGCAGGAGAATGGATGCCGGTAACCTTTTTAAAAAATACAGGTACTGGTTTTATAAAAACCGCCTCTGCAACCAACAAACATACCGGCTGGTGGAATAGTTTATCTGCAGGCGATTTTGACAACGATGGAGATATTGACTACGTGGCCGGTAACCTGGGATTAAATTCAAACTATACAGCCAGTGTTACACGGCCGTTAACAATTCTTGCAAAAGATCTTGACAACAATGGTTCTTTGGATGCAATGGTTTTTTGTTACATGAAAGCGATGGACAGCAGCATGAAACCATACCCGATGCATACCAAAGATGATTTGGCTGCACAGCTTTTATCCATCCGAAAAAGGTATCCAACTTACCAATCCTATGGAAAAGCAACCATGGATGATTTATGGACAGCAAAGGATAAAGCAGGTGCTATACAGCTAACAGCAACGGATATGCAAACAAGCTATTTTGAAAATAAAGGCAATGGGCAGTTTGCCATACATTCATTGCCTGCAGCAGTTCAAACGGCACCTGTGTTTGGTATGTTAAGCGAAGATATAGATGGAGATGGCAAACTTGATATCCTGATGGTGGGAAATGATTATGGCATGGAGCCTTACAGTGGTCGTCATGACGCATTCAATGGATTATGTTTAAAAGGGGATGGTACGGGAAACTTTACCGCAATGCCTTTAAGTAAAACTGGTTTCCTGGTAAAAGGCGATGCAAAAGGATTGGCCTCCATCACCTCAACAGCTAACCAGCAATTATTTATTGCAACGCAAAACCAGGATAGTCTCCTGCTATTCTCAAACAACAGTTTACATAATCAAAAAATCATTTCATTGGCGTCAACTGACACTGGTGCAGAAATTATTTATGCTGGTAACAAAAAACGACACGTTGAATTTTATTACGGATCAACATTTCTTTCACAATCTTCCCGTAAGCTACCTATTGAGAATAACGCATTAAAAATTATTATCACCAATTCGCAAGGAATTAAAAGAACAATTACCCTTTAAATTAATTTCACAATAATATCCCGGCGAACTAAACCTTCGTTTGGCAAGGATGTTATGGTATTATCGAAAATTTCAAACTAATTTAAAGTGCCGCAACCCGGAAACGATACGGGCTGCATTTTCATTAGTAATATTAATCTCCAACCTCTTAATGATAAACGAACCATCCACTCCCTTCGGCTTCCTTTCAGCAGGTGGACAAAGGGGTGAACGCACGTTTACAATCAAGATACCCCATGACAAAAAGCTCCTTCGTCATTAACCACAGCTCCTATTGCAGAAGCAGACAAACCGATATTATTAGTGTTGGATGATAATGATAACATGCAGCTGCATATTCAATCATTTTTTAGAAAAGCAGTTTTTTTGTGCCTTCTACTGTATTTAGCTTATTGTTGAGTTTTTTTAACTGCTGATTTCTTAGCAGGCATATTTGCTGTTTTTGTTTTTGCTACCGCTTTCTTTTTACTGACTGATGGGTTATCCTTTTCGGCTGTGACGTTTTGAATGGTTTTTCTTCCATAGACATTATCCGGCGATTTCTCCATCTTCTCAATTGTTTTACCGGATACAACAGATTTATCTTTTCCTGTGATGTCTTTTTCGCTTGCGTATTTATCCCGGTGCTTAATCAACAGCCATGAATTTTCTTCCCTGCCATGTGTATGCACCAATGCATATTCGCCCTTCAATTTTTTACCATTCATTTTTATTTTTAATGAACCAGCCTTTAGTTGCTTCAGTAATAATTTTTCTGCCTCCTGCTTTGTTTTTACAGGCTCGATGGGTTCATAGGTTCCATTATCCCAAACAATCACTGTACCTGCACCATAATTACCTTTTGGGATAATGCCTTCAAAATCTTTATAGTCATAGGGATGATCTTCCACCATCATGGCCAAACGCTTTACAGATGGATCTGTTGACGGCCCCTTGGGTACCGCCCAGCTTTTTAATACACCATCCATCTCCAAACGAAAATCGTAATGTAACCGGCTGGCATTGTGTTTTTGAATTACGAAGATTAATTGGTTGGCTTTGCTTTTACCACCGGCAGGTTCAGGCGTTTGAGTAAAGCTTCTTTTCTTTTTGTAGAGTGAAAGAGACATGGTCGTTGCTTTGTATAAAGAACTACAATTTTATGCCAATAATCAACAAAGTGCGGAGTACATTACTTTTACCAAAATATTCATCAGGCCTTGTTAAAATAAAGCTTAAAGGTGGTGCCCTCTTGCAATTTAGAGTCTACATCAATGGTTGCATTATGAGATTGCAAAATATTTAATGCAGATGAAAGACCAAGACCTGCACCATTTTGTTTGGTAGTAAAATAAGGCTCAAATAACTGCATGAGATTTTCGTTGCTAATTCCACAGCCATTGTCTTTTATAGAAACTTCATATTGAAAGCTATTTTTATTCTTTACACTTACAATTAATTCTCCTGATCCTGTTTGCATAGATTCAATTGCATTGATGATAATATTCAGAAATACAGTCTTCAGCTTAGCAGCATCTGCCATCACCAATGCATCGTTCTCAATAAATTCCTTTTGTAACTGAATACTGCGGAGACTAATCCTGTCATCGGCAGCAGATAAGCTTTCATTCAATACTAACTGCAGCGCTGTTTTTTCAGCAATAATCTCACTGGGCCGGGAAGAGTTAAGTAATTCTGTTATAATATCGCCAATACGCTTACAGTTACGATTCATGATGTCAAGATAAATTTCCAGGTCATCATTCTGAAGCACGGGCTTCAATTGGTCTACCGATAACATGATATTATTGAGCGGATTACGTACTTCATGAGCCATCACACGGGTGAGGCGACTGGCCATCTTTAGTTTCTCCAACGCCAGTGTAGCCTTTTCTGCTTTTTTAAGCGATGTAATTTCATGAATAATACCCTGCACGTACAACTCTCCTTCACTGGTGGTTTCAGTAGACAATGTAATAATACAGGTTTTAGTCAAGCCGCTTTTAGTAAGCAGATTCACCTCCAAATCA
>CAZDHQ010000550.1:0-3815 GCA_964505135.1 uncultured Ferruginibacter sp. | reverse complement strand
AACCCTAGAAGCCTCTTCTGTATACGGTATCCATCATGATGATTTTATGCGGCTGGCCAATCAGTATCATGATGTGGAACGATTTCTAAGAAAGATGGTAACGGCATCTTTGATACTTTCTCAAATAAGGATGAAAGCAATCCAGTTTGAAACAGCCCAGCAGCGATATGAAGCCCTGCTGAATAATAATCCTAAAATCATACAAAGAGTACCGCTCTCCTACATTGCTTCTTTTCTTGGTGTAACGCTGGAAACACTCAGCAGAATAAGATCCCAGAAATAACATATTCAATAGTTTTTTGATAAAAATCAAATGCAGGTGCTTAAACTTGCCAGAGCTTTGTATTCCAAAATTGTTATATGAAATACACATTGCTCCTTTCTATTTCTTCCCTTATTTTTTACACTTCATCCGGTCAATCTGCAAAAGCAAAAGAATTGGTCAGTAAAATGACGCAGGAAGAAAAAGTAAACCTGGTGGTTGGTATGGGAATGAATCTGCCTGGCATGACCCCTTCTGGCACAGGTGTTGGTCAAATTACAGATAAAGTTTCCGGAGCTGCTGGCACAACGTATGCCATTCCCAAACTTGGTATTCCTAACACAGTGGTGGCTGATGGGCCTGCAGGTTTGAGAATTGATCCCAAAAGAAAAGATGATACTAAAACTTACTACGCTACTGCATGGCCTGTGGCTACCTTGCTGGCAAGCTCATGGGATACTAAACTTGTGCAACGTGTAGGCGCTGCGATGGGTAATGAAGTAAAAGAATACGGTGTGGATGTAATTCTTGGCCCAGGCATGAACATACATCGCAATCCATTGGGTGGAAGAAATTTTGAATACTATTCAGAAGATCCACTAGTAACAGGTAAGATGGCAGGTGCAATGGTGAATGGAATACAATCAAATGGCGTAGGTACTTCTATAAAGCATTATGCAGGCAATGAGCAGGAAACCAACAGGAATTCTGTAAATACATTGATGAGCGAAAGAGCAATGAGGGAAATTTACCTAAAGGGTTTTCAAATAGCCGTGAAAGAAGCAAAGCCATGGACGGTGATGAGCTCTTATAACCTGATCAATGATACCATGGCATCACAAAGCTATGATTTGCTCACCACGATCTTGAGAAAAGAATGGGGCTTTAAAGGTATTGTAATGACTGACTGGTTTGGTGGCAAAGATGCAGTTGCACAAATGAAAGCAGGCAATGATTTGTTAATGCCTGGGACAGCTCAACAGAAAAAATCAATTACAGAAGCAATTGCAAATGGAACACTCGATATAAAAATAGTGGATGAAAATGCAGCAAGAATTGTGGACTATGTTTTAGGCAGCCAGGCATTCAAAAAATATGCTTTCAGCAATAAACCAGATTTGAAAGCGCATGCATTAGTGGCAAGAGAAGCTGCGGCAGATGGAATGGTGCTGTTGAAAAACAATGGTGCATTGCCCATCAGTAAATCAGCAAAAGACATTGCTACATTTGGAACCACATCATTTGATTTTGTTAGCGGTGGCACCGGCAGCGGAGATGTGAATGAAGAATATACTGTTTCATTAATTGAAGGGCTTGGCAATGCTGGATTGAAAGTAGATGAAGAACTAAAAAATGCTTACACAGCTTATTTAACAGCAGAAAATGCCAAACGTCCAAAGAAAAATTTCTTTGAAGAGTTTATGAATCCAACACCAAGGATTGAAGAAATGACCTTAGATAATGCATTACTCGAAAAGAAAGCAGCTGAAGCGGATATTGCGTTGATCACCCTCGGAAGAAATGCAGGCGAAGGAAGAGACAGGAAAGTAGAGAATGATTTCAACCTAAAAGCATCGGAAATAAAAATGATCAATGATATCAGCAATGCCTTTCACGCAAAGAATAAAAAAGTGGTAGTGATCATCAATGCAGGTGGTGTAATTGAAACAGCAAGTTGGCAGGACAAAGCAGATGCCATACTGGTTGCATGGCAGCCAGGTTTGGAAGCAGGTAATGCAGTAGCAGATGTATTAAGTGGTAAAGTAAATCCTTCTGGTAAGTTAGCCACAACCTTTCCTGTAAAGTATGATGATGTTCCTTCCGCTAAAAGCTTTCCAGGTATAGAGTTTCCTGATAAAGCAGAGACTGGCATGTTTGGTATGAAAATCAATCCAGCGCAGGTTACGTATGATGAAGGTGTATATGTTGGTTATCGTTATTACAATTCTTTCAATGTAAAAACTGCTTATCCTTTTGGGTTTGGTTTGAGCTATACAACATTTGCTTATAGTGGACTGAAATTAAGTGCAGCATCGTTTAATGGAAAAATTACTGCAACAGTAACAGTGAAGAATACCGGAAGCGTTGCAGGAAAAGAAGTAGTGCAATTATACATAAGCGCACCTGCTACTTCAATGGATAAACCAGTAGCCGAGCTAAAAGGATTTGATAAAACCAAACTATTAAAGCCAGGTGAATCACAGGTAATCAGTTTTACAATCAGTGCTGCTGATCTTGCATCATTCAATACCAATCACTCAGCGTGGATAGCAGATGCTGGGAAGTATACCGTAAAAGTTGGCGCTTCATCTGAAGACATTAAACTAACGGCAACCTTTACACTCAATAAAGAAATTGTAACTGAAAAAGTAAACAAGGTATTAGTTCCCAAAACAGAGATCAAAGAGTTGAAACCAAATAACGCTTCTACAGGTATGATCGAAAGCATTGATCCTATTTTAATTTCAGGTTTTTAATAAATAAATTTTACCTTTTACAAAGCACTCTCTGTAACACAAAGAGTGCTTTGCTTTACAAACGATTCTTCCATATTTAAAATCAACAACATGCAAAGCAGGAGAAAATTCTTACAACTATCCTCAACAGTCGCTGCAGGAAGTTTATTATTTACCAACAAAATGTTTGCAAATGCAAGGCCGTTAATGAGCCATGCAGCAGGCGTTCAGCTATTTACTTTTTTCAATACTATTGATGATGATGTGATGGGCACTTTAAAAAAAGTAGCAGCTATCGGTTATAAAGAAATCGAATCTGCCTTTAGCAAGAAAGGTGGTTATTACGGAATGAAGCCAAAAGAATTTGCTGCTGCATTAAAAGATATTGGTCTTAGCTGGAAATCCCATCATGTATTAGGAGCTCCTTTTAAACTACCTCCCGGTGCTAAAATGCCCACAGGCCCTGATGGCAAACCCATCACCATTCCACCTATGCGTAACCTCAAAGAAAATATGCAGGCATTGGTGGATGAAGCTGCAGAAGGTGGTGTTGAATTTTTAGTTTGTGCCAATACACCCATCAATACATTGGTAGAAATAAACGAATCTGCAGAAGTGCTCAACAAAACAAATGAAGCCTGTAAGAAAGCAGGAATTGGTTTTGCCTATCACAATCATGATGCAGAATTTAAAGCCGTGGAAGGAAAAGTTCCGTATGAAATTTTTCTTACACAAACAACAGCTCAAATGGAGCTTGATCTTGCATGGGCAACAAAGGGCGGCAAAGATCCTGTTGAATTATTCAAACAATACCCGGGCAGGTTCCCATTGTGGCATGTAAAAGATCTGGATGCAAATTTTGAAACCATATTACCGATTGGTGAAGGCACTATTGATTACAAAAGAATTTTTGCTGCTGCTGATACTGCCGGCATGAAGCATTTCTTTATTGAGCATGATATGCCAAAGGATGCGTTTGCCAGTATTCAATCCAGTTATACTTACCTTGAAAAATTGCTAAAATAAAATTGTAAGCTCCCCCTATTTTAGTGCCAGTTGGAGTTAGAGTTTTCTAAGTTAAACATCTTTTTGTTTTC
>CAZDHQ010000549.1:0-3818 GCA_964505135.1 uncultured Ferruginibacter sp. | reverse complement strand
CATGTTTTCCAATCAAGACCAGCAGGAATGGGCTCCGCAGGCAGGTTATATTTTTGTGGTGGTGGCCCCACATTTACTTTAATGGATTTTATTTGTCCGATGTATCCATTGCGTACAATTTCCACTGCCTGCCTAAACTCAGGCCAGGAGCGCTGCATACTGCCTGTTTGAAATACTCTTTTGTTTTTTCTTGTTGCATACACCATAGCCCGGCCTTCTTTGATGGTAAGCGCCAGGGGCTTTTCGCAGTAGATATCTTTGCCTGCTTCTGCGGCTCTTACGGCTGCAGCTGCATGCCAGTGATCAGGTGTAGCAATTACTACTGCATCAATATCTTTACGGGAAAGCAGCTCCCTCATGTCATTGTACACAGCAATGTCACTATACTTGCCGGCCGATGCATTTTCTGCATAAAAATTTTTGATGGTATTGATGGTAAGATCGGCTTTGTCTTTATACACTTCACTGATGGCCGTAATTTTTATTTCACCCGTTTTTAGAAAAACTTCTGTTAAGCCACGCCCCTGTTTGCCGGTGCCGATAAAACCTAAATTGATCATATCGCTGGGAGCAAGATATTTAGTACCATCGGGCTTTTTTCCGCCCAATACAAAGCGTGGTAAAATGGTGAAGGCAGCAAATGCTTTAGCAGAAGTAGTTACAAATTTTCTGCGGTTGAAATGAGCAGTTTGATCTTTTTTCATGTATGGCAAATTATAGGGGAAAGTAGTGTATTTTTTGTTTTTGCAGAAACTATTACCTGGAGAAATGCATGGTAATATATCAGCGAAGAATGAGAACGAAAGCGTTAAGAACTTAATGACAGGTCAAATGGGAAATATTCATTGCTTTTATTTTTCAAGAAAACTTACTCATAAATATCCTTTTTTTATAGCATGAGCAATTAATTCAGGTGTGGATTTACACCGTGTTTTTCGAAGCATGTTCTGCCTGTGGTTATCAATTGTTTTTATCGAAACGTCTAACTGTGCAGCAATTTGTTTACTGCTAAAACCATTTACAAGATAATATAGTATTTCTCTTTCCCTGGCAGTTATAGATCCTGTCAACTCCTTTTTAGCTAACTCATATTTATCTGTACAAAAAAACTGCTGGCAATCACCAGCATAAGTATCGAGAATACTCATCATTGGTTCGCCATCTTTTTTTAAATGAGAAATGTCTGTTGCAAGTACAAGCCCATATACAAACATGTTGTTATTGTCTAAAATATTGTCAAGGTATTGAACCATTATCCAGTAGTATTCTTCCTGTGTATTTCTTACTCTAAAATAGAGTGTCATTTTAACATGTGATCTTCTTTCCGGTGGAAGGCTTAAATAAAAAGTAACCCAAAATTTACTAAATGCGTTAACCTGGTCTAAATCTGGTGGATAAGTAATATTATGTATCCTCTCGTGGTTGGCATTAAAAAAATCTGCTTGCGTTAACGGAGTCATGTGTTCAAAATCACCACCACCGCAAACTGTTATCCAGTTTTTAAGATCAACTATAAACCAGAAAAAACGATTGATTGCAAATTTTTTAAATTGTAGGATTGTTTGTTCCATCACTTCATAAGGATCCAGTTCCCTTTCCAAAGTATTATCAGCACCAAATATCAGTCTAAGGGCCTGTGATTTTACAGGACGCAGCAGCGTATACTCTTGTTTCATAAGTTGTATATAGGTATAAATCCCTATTTCAAATTTTCGATGGGGATTATAGTTTTGACTTTATCTAAAATAATAAGAAAACATCTAACATTTCCTGAACCGCCCGGAAAAACTAAATCCAGGACACTTGATTTTGAAATGAAATAAATAGAACGTCCTTATACAGGAATGTAAAAGGCTATAAGGATTTGGCTTTTACTAATCATAAAAACAAAACAATGAAAACAAAAAACACATCAGCAGGACCTTTTGTAGCTGCTTTTATGCACAGCTATATTCGGTTTATGGCAGGCAAAAAGCCTGGTAGCAACTTTGAAACCAAAATGTTCAAAAAGCTTTCAACTGTTTCAGCTTCATCCATTAATGTCATGGCGAAAAGGGCAAAATCTTTTAAAGATCTTCCTGTCAAAAACAAAGGAAAAGCCGCTGCATTGCTCATGAAAAAGCCTGACAAACCGATAACCAATAAGGAATTGACTACTTCTTTTATAGAGGAATTAAAAAGCGTGGTAAGCAATCTTGCATTTGATAGCATTAGTACAACACTGGAAGAAAGGCCTGGTAAGGCAAGGCTCTATACAATTGAGCCAGGCTCAGATGATGTGTTTCCTAACCAGGTGCATATTTTTAAGATAAATGATATCAGGACAAATGATCATGTTCCTGTTTTAAGAGCAAGAGATTTTAAACCTGAAGAATTTCAACAGGTATGTAAACCAATTAAGGAAAATGGAGAAATTAAATGGGACTGTAAAATGCAACGGCAACCATGTGATGGGTACAGTATTGGGGATGTCTGCTTAAGGGTTCCCCAATTTCAAAACGGTGCTTCCGTAACGCTTACCGGGGTAAACTTTTTTGATATTAATGCCAAAGTATGGATAAGGCGTAAGGATTCTATAGGAGCTTACAAAAAAGTAAAAGCTTTTGTATATGGAGATACGGAAACTCCTGTGTATGAAAATGTAAACGGCTCACGGAAATTAATTGCGGATAAAAGAGTTAAAGACAAAATATTTTTTGTGGTTCCGCCAAATCTGGCGCCGGGTATTTATCAAATCCAGGTGGCAGTTCCCAACAGTTCAGGTATTTCAGGCTATGGTATCGATGAAGATATGTTGTTTTCAAATGCTCAGTTCATAGAGGTAATACCGCCTGTTACTGCAAGGTTCCAGGTAGCATCTGAAAGACTATCAGCAAAAGATGAAACAGGAAACCTTGATTTTACATTATCTGATGAAATCGGAATAAAAGTTAATTCAGTTCCGTTCTTTTCGGATCTTAGTTTAGGTGCACTTCAGCAACACTCGTTTAGATTTGATAATGTAGATACAGGAGAAACAAGGGTAATGGAAAGTGTATTGTTTTCACATAATAAGCCAATTGGAGGCCTGATAATGTCGGTGATGGGGTACGAAATTGATAGTGAAGATGCCTACCGGAATGAAGTATCAGAGTGGACAGATATTTTTTGGGAACTGCTGCAGGAGCAATGGGAGATTATTACCGGCAGCGCCGCAGCAATGGCTGTAATCAAAAAATTGGCGGCGGTCGGCTTCTATGGATATATTGTTATTGCATGCTCTGTGCTACTAACTGCGGCAATAGATTTTTTTGTTTCTCTATGGGCTACCCCTGATCTTATCATACAGGATACACTTTCATATGCTGTCAGTGATCTGGGCAGGATGACTAATATTAACATCCCGAAGCCACAGGCCGATCCAAATAAAACACTATACACAACACCAGGAGGTGTAAGAGTAAGACTTATCCAAAATGAAAAACTACCCAACGAGTATACTGAAGAAAGAGGCTATCTGAGTGATGACCACAGCTGGTATAACATTCGGTTTCGATTTAACCGTTTATCATAGCAGTTACTTAATCTTTAACAATTTCAAATTCTTATTATGGAACTCTCAATAAGGCTTTCCCCTTCTAAAGATGTAGATGCACTTACTAATACAATAATTGAAGCAAATAAAAATAAACAGCAGGTTACATTGATGCCTGGCATACATTATACCAGGCCAGCTATTGGTTTAAAAATACCGATCAATAAAAATGGTATTACCATAAAAGGTACACCCGGTGATAAAGGGAGCATCATTAAAAGACCAGTCAATGCAATAAACCTAA
>CAZDHQ010000548.1:0-3827 GCA_964505135.1 uncultured Ferruginibacter sp. | reverse complement strand
ACCAATACGCTGTTACCGATGTCACGCAAATTTTGCAATGCTGTAATCAATCGCTGGTTATCTCTTTGATGCAAACCGATACTTGGTTCATCTAAAATATACGTGATGCCCTGCAACTGGCTTCCTATTTGGGTTGCTAATCTTATTCGCTGGCTTTCACCGCCACTTAATGATTTAGATGGACGATTCAATGTAAGATAGGTTAGACCAACATCCAACAAAAATTGCAGGCGCTCTCTTATCTCTTTCAATACATCTTTTGCAATGGCATTTTGTTTTTTATTCATCCGCAATTCAATGCCATCAAACCATGCAGCCAGGTTGTCTAAATTCATTTCGCCCAGCTCAGCAATATTGCGGTCATCTATCTTAAACCAAAGACTTTCTTTTCTCAGCCTTGCACCGCCGCAGGTGCCACATGTTTTTAGCTGCGTGAATTTTTCTACCCATTCTCTTAATACGTCTGTACTATTGCTGGAAGAAAACCATCGCTTCAGCATTGGTATTATACCTTCATAACTGCCGGTGTATTCATTAGGCACGGTATCATCACTTAAATCCATTTCAAGTGATGGGTTGATGCCTTTATCGCCAAACAATAATAAGTCCAGCTGCTCTTGTGATAAGTCTTTTACTGGTTTGTCTAAATTGATTTTATACCGTCTTGCAAAAGCAATCACCTGCTGAAACACACTGGCATCCCTTTCCTCACCCAGCGGTGCAATACCACCTTCTTTTACAGTCTTCGTTCCATCAGGAATCACACTCTGCATGTCAATGGTGTATACGTTACCGAGCCCCTTGCAAGTGGGGCATGCACCATAAGGGCTGTTAAATGAAAAAGCATTGGGAGAGGGTTCTTCGTAAGAAATACCGGTATCAATGCACATCAGTTGTTTGGAGAAAGCAACTACAGCCCCCTCTAAATCTCCTCCCACGGGTGAGACTTCAGAGTCTGAGGATTTAAAAAGGTCTTTGTCTTTGGCAGAAGCCATCTCTTTATTTTTTGAAAGACTTTTTGAATTCTTAGCGTCTTTCAAAGCCTCCCCTTTGGGGGGAGATTGGGTGGGGGCAACAAACATCAATCCCTTACCAATCTGCATACTCTTCTGCACACTTTGGCTCAATCTAAACCGCATATCATCTGTTACCGCCAGCCTGTCAATTACTACTTCTATATCATGAATTTTATAACGGTCTACCTGCATCTTGGGAACCAGGTCTTTTATCTCACCATCCACTCTCACTTTTAAAAATCCCTTTTTGCGGATGTCTTCAAACAGTTCACGGTAGTGGCCTTTGCGCCCTCGAACCAGTGGTGCCAGCAAACTGATTTTTTGGTTTTCAAATTTGTCGTAGATGTTGTTTACAATTTCTTCTTCGCTAAACTTCACCATTTTTTTTCCGGTGTTATAGCTGTACGCTTCACTGGCTCTTGCAAAAAGCAACCGAAGAAAATCATATATCTCTGTGATGGTACCCACGGTACTGCGTGGATTCTTGTTAGTGGTTTTTTGTTCGATGCTGATCACCGGGCTAAGACCAGTGATCTTATCTACATCTGGCCGTTCCATATCTCCCACAAACTGGCGGGCATAAGCGCTAAAACTTTCCATGTACCTGCGCTGCCCTTCATTATAAATGGTATCAAAAGCCAGTGATGATTTACCACTACCGCTCACACCAGTAAATACCACCAGTTTGTTCTTTGGTATATTGATGTCAATATTTTTAAGGTTGTGTTCCCTTGCACCAAATACTTCAATAAAATCGTTTTTGGAATGTTGGTCGGGACGCTCCAGGCGGCCCGATCCATCTTTGTCACTGCTCACCTGCAGCGTCTTCTTTGTTTTCGCCATGTTTTACTCCTGGATGTAAAGATAGGAAACAAAGGTGGAGGGATTTGGTTTAAGGCTGGGCCTATTAACGTGAATATAGTCCGCAGCGTTTGATTAGAATAATTGATGAGTAAATTTTTTGTTGCACAGCATGAAGCAGCGCTGTGCAGTTTTAGACAATACAATGGCTCTCCTTATAAAAAGGCTGAAAAATAGAGCAAGCAAGGAAGATAAACTTAGTCTGCGTAAATGTTGCAGATGATTTGCTGTTTAAAAAATCTTCACAGCATCCAGGTTCATGAAAAGAAGCTGTAAAGATTTTTATATATAGGTGTTAGGGTAGAGGGGAATATTACAGCACTATTACACTGTTGCTGCCACCAAATTCGTTGGGAACTTCTTTGTCTGCGGCAGGTTCGTTTAACCATTCAGTTTCGTTAACGCGATACTTAAACTGGTGTTCAGAATTCTTTGGTAAAGAAACATCGCAGGTAAAACTTCCATCTTTTTTCTTACTCATAATAATGGAGTTTTGCCAATCACTGTTTAAACCAAGGATTTCAACTGTTTCCGCATTTTCCAGGTTAAAAGTGAATTTCACCTTGCAATAATCTTTCGTTTTGAAATACGTTTTTTGTACCATCTTTTTTTATTTCGTTAACAAATTCTGTTGCTTTATACCTGCGAAGATAAAAAGTAACCCCTGTGGTTGCTAAATTTTACAACCGCAATGTTGATATCTTTTCGAAAATAGTGGCTGGTAGTGCATATGCTGCTGTTCATCAGAACTATTGCTGCTGAATAAACACGTATTAATATTTGAGTAAAAAATGTGCTAATACTACTTAACAATCGCTCCCATTCAATGTAATAACCAACCTTTTATAACATTTCATCCCTAAAAACTTGCAGGAAATTTAATTATGGTATTTTTGACGGTAAATAAAATCTAATATGAGTATTGGCTGGATCATTTTTATAGTTGCCACCGTTGGATGGCATGTTGGTTTGTACGGTATGTTTAAAAAGGCAGGTATTGAGGGTTGGAAGGCATTGGTGCCGTTTTATAATACCTGGTGTATGGTGGAAAAAATGGGATTAAAGCGATACTGGTTTTTTTTACAATTGATTCCAATTGCAGGTCAGTTCATTACTATCTGGATCGCCATAAAATTTGTCGAGCATTTTGGCCGCTTTGGTGTTGGACATCATGCTTTAACCGTACTGTTACCATTTCTTTATTTTCCCTACCTGGGTTTCTCAAAGAACGAAAGGTATGCCGGTGATGTAGTGGTAAAAAATTATAAAAAGTCAGTTGTAAGAGAATGGGTAGATGCCGCTGCTTTTGCTGTGGTGGCTGCCACATTGATCAGAACTTTTGTTTTTGAAGCCTATACCATTCCAACACCTTCAATGGAAAAGACATTGCTGGTGAATGATTTTTTGTTTGTTAGCAAGTCAGCTTATGGACCACGTATACCCAATACGCCTATAGCAATGCCATTTGTTCATCATACTTTGCCGGTATTCAACACCAAGGCTTATGTAGAATGGATTAAAATACCCTATACACGCTGGTTTGCTTCACCAGTAAAAAGAAATGATGCAGTGGTGTTTAATTTTCCGGCCAATGATACGCTTATAAATGATGAATTGAATTATGGTTCAAAGGTTACTTACTATGATGCAATTAGAAAAGAAGGTGGCAGGGAGAAAGTGTGGGCTGCTCATGGAGATGAGATCATCACAAGGCCTGTAGATAAAAGAGAGAATTTTATTAAAAGATGTGTTGCAATAGCTGGCGATACATTGCAGATAAAGAATGCCGTGATTTATATCAATGGTGTGGCGCAACCTTTTCCTATACAGTCAGAAAGGTATTATAACGTACAAACATCCGGGACAATAGATGAAGATCAGCTGCAGCAAACAGGTGTACACACAGATCCTTCATTGAATGAATACCTGCCATCGGGCAATGGAGCATAT
>CAZDHQ010000547.1:0-3839 GCA_964505135.1 uncultured Ferruginibacter sp. | reverse complement strand
CATGCTCAATTGAAGTAACCCCTGCACGAATGGCTCTTTTCATGCCTTCTGCTCCATGCGCATGTGCGGCCACTTTAAAACCATAATCTTTTGCTGTTTCCACAATTGCTTTTAGTTCTTCTTCTGTAAACTGTGCACCACTGCCATCTTTTGCCTGGCTTAATACACCACCTGTGGCGGTAATCTTTATCAAATCAGCACCATCTTTATAGCGCTGGCGAACCGCCTGTCTGCATTCATCAGCACCATTGGCTACTCCATCTATTGGCCCGGGATCTCCGCTAAATTCTCTTTTTAATCCATTGGTTGGATCTGCATGACCACCTGTAGTGGCAATGGATTTGCCTGCGGTATAAATTCTTGGTCCGATGGTGGTGCCGCTATTAATCGCATTTCTTAAAGAAATATTTACTCCGCTGCCGCCTAAATCCCTTACGGTAGTAAAACCTGCTATCAGCGTTACATTGGCATAGTTCACAGATTCAAATGCAATGTCCTGCGGCTGCTTGGTAAACCTCTCTGCTACTGCATTTCTTTTTGTTTGGCTCTCCAGGTGTACGTGCATATCCATGAGGCCGGGCATTACTGTTTTATCTTTTAAATCTATCAATTTGTCATTTGCATCCGGTGCAGCAAAACCGTCTATTATTTCCACGATTTTATTCTTTTCAATCACAATGGTTTTATTGGATTGCACCGTATTGCTAACTGCATCAATTAGTCTCCCACAATGGAGGTAGGTTTTTTGACTGAAGCTGTTAACAGAAATAATTAATGCACACAAAAGAAAGATTTGTCTCATTGCAGATGATTTAAAGTTTGGAGTGATCATTTGATGTACCATGATCAATTTTCAAAATAACTAAAATATATGCTCCTGCCAATATTTAATTGCACTGCGGTCCTTTGCAGCAAACAAGCCGCATGTATTTTTTCCCTATCTTGCTGCCTCTCCGGTACCCTTGCTAATGTCTTTAAATACTAACATCTTATGAGCTTATCAACCCTTTAAAGCATTCAACTGTTTAGAGGTCAATTGAACTATAATGAAGCGATTTTCTACCAGGAACATTATCATAGCTTTTTTTGTGTTGATGTTGCTCTGCGTAATGCTGTTTGTGTTTGGCACCTACCGCAATATGCAGCACACAAAACAGCAGAGCAAGAAGGTGAGTTCTTCCATGGAGTTTTTGTCTCTTACAGACAAACTAATTTATCATTTGCGGGAACTGGAGAATGCCCAGCGTGATTTTGTTTATTCCGGCCCCGCCCGTCTTCGGGTCCCTTATTTGAGAGCCATTAATAATTTATCTATTGACAATGGTAGCCTGAACGGGATGGAACTTACACAGCCATCAAGGGCAAAAACGCTGGATGAAATAAGCAAACTGCTTTTGCACAGAATTGATGCCGCCTGGAAAACTTTTGATGTAATTGATTCTGCCAGTACAGACAGCACTATTCAATGGTTGAGTAAAGGAGAAGAGCAAAGACTTGCAGACAGTATCAAGACACGTATTTTTAATCTTGCCGCAGCAGACAAAGCAATTCAAAGAAATGCCAATACTTTTCTTGAAAATGCAACCATAAGAACCTCGCTGCGTTTTTACCTGCTTGCTTTTATTTTCTTTGCTATCCTGGTTTTTTTTCTGTTCCTGATCCTGAACAATTTTAAAAAGAAGGGCATACAAGATGAACAGCTAAGCCTGCAAGCCTCCTTAATTAATACCATACCAGATGCCATCTTTACTACGGATGATCGTTTTATCATTACTTCCTGGAATAAGTACGCATCAGAATTATATGGTGTGGCAAAGAATGAAGCCATTGGCCAATCCATTAATAGTATTTTCAAAGCACACTTAACAGGCGAACAGTTAATTGAAAGCCTGAATATTCTGAGGTCAAAAGGATCTTACAAGAGTGAGTACCTGGTTACAAAAAAGAATGGTCAAAATGCATTTATCCTGGCATCGGTAAGTACCATCACGAATGAAGAAGGGATTATAACGGGTTATACGTCTGTACACAGGGATATAAGCCACAGGCGGCAACTGGAAAAGGAACTAACCGTTTTCAATACTCAATTGGCAGAGCAGGTAAAAGTAAAAACTGCGGAAACATTCAATATCCTGGAGCGTATTACAGACGGTTTCCTGGCATTAGACAGCAATTTTGTTTTTACATACGTAAATAAAAGGGCAGGTGAAATATTGGGGCATAATACTGAAGACATGATTGGGAAAAACATCTTTACAGATTTTGGCAGAACCACAAGCAATGCTTTTAATGTTGCCTGTTACAAGGCGTACCAGGATCAGCACTACAGGTTTCTTGAGAATTTTTATGACCCACTAAAAATTTGGCTTGAGAATTATATTTATCCATCAGCCGATGGTCTTTCTATTTTTTTTAAAGACATTACTCTAAAAAAGAAAACGGAGCTTGCATTAAAGGAAAGTGAATCTCATTATAAGCACCTGATCGATAACCTGCATGCTGGTGTGGTGGTACATGCGCCAGATACTTCTGTCTTGCTTACTAACCATGAAGCAGCCAAACTGCTTGGCATAACAGCCGAAGAAATGCAAAACAAAAAGGCTACTGAACTAAAGCTTGCTATGACCAATACAGAAGGTGTTAAGCTTGGTCTTGATGATTACCCCGTAATTAAAGTGCTACAATTACGCAAGCCTATCAATAACCTAACGATAGGTATAGATATTCCGGAAGCCAATGACAAGCGATGGTTACTGGTAAATGCATTTCCTGAATTTGGCATTAATGAAGTTTTGAAACAAGTGGTGGTAACGTTTGTAGATATTACAGACCGTAAAAAAGCTGAGGAAGAATTAAAGCGGAGTGAGGAGATGCTAAACCAGGCACAAAATATTGCAAAGACCGGCAGCTGGGAATTAAATCCTGTTAGTCATGAACTGAAATGGTCAAAGGAGCTTCACAGAATTTTTGAATTGGAAAATATTGTTTGTAATAATGAGTTGTACCAGGCTTACCGGAAAAAAATACATCCCGATGACTTATCCAAATTAGATAGGGTAGTGCAGTTTGCAATGGATCATAAACGTGGGTATAAATACCAGCACCGCATTATTAAGAAAGATGGTTCGATAAAACATATTCTTAACATTGGTGAAGTGGTGCTGGATGTTGATGGTAGCGTGTTAGGGCTTAAAGGTACGGCCCAGGATATAACAGAACTGGTAAAGGCCGAAGAAAAATTGCAGCAGAGTTACCAGCAAATTAAACAACTGGTAAAGCACCTGCATGAAGTAAGAGAGCAGGAGCGTACCAGTATAGCAAGAGAAATTCATGATGAACTGGGGCAGCAGCTTACCGGTTTAAAAATGTATATATCATCGCTGCAAAAGAAAGTGATGCCGCAGGATGAAGAGATTAAGGAACGCTTCATGTCGGCGATCGACCTGATTGAAGAAACGATTAAATCAGTTAGAAAGATTTCCATGGATCTTAGACCAAGCATGCTGGACGATTTAGGTTTACTTGCTGCACTTGAGTGGCAGTGCAGTGAGTTTGAAAAAAGATCTGGTATTGCAACAGAGTTTATTAACTTAACGGGCAATAAAGAAGTACCAGCAACGCTCAAAACAGGGTTGTTTAGAATTTTCCAGGAATCACTTACTAACGTGGCAAGGCACGCTGATGCAAAAAAAGTGGTGTCTTCGTTAAAGTTTGAAGACAATAGTTTTATGCTCACCATTACAGATGACGGCAAAGGATTTTTGGTTACGGATATTGGCAGTAAAAGAACGCTTGGCATCTTTGGAATGCAGGAACGAACCAAAGAAATGGGCGGAAAG
>CAZDHQ010000546.1:0-3841 GCA_964505135.1 uncultured Ferruginibacter sp. | reverse complement strand
TCTTACAATTAGTTCTTTGTCAATTCCCTGCGGTACATTGCCCTTAATACCCGCTGCCCATATCACCATTTGGGTAGAAATGGTTTCGCCGTTCTGCAGGGTTACTGTTTGTCCATCGTATTCCTTTAACAAAGAATTGGTCAACACTGTTACACCTAATTTCTCTAAATATCTTCTTGAATCAGCGCTGCTTTTTTCACTCATGGTGCCGAGTGTTTTGTCTGTTCCCTCCAGCAGGTAAATTTTCATTTTATTAAAGTCCAGTTCCGGAAAGTCTTTCGGCAATTGGTACTTTTTCATATCAGCAATCGCTCCGCTTAATTCAACACCCGTTGGCCCACCACCGGCTATTACTATCGTCATCAATTGCTCTAATGTTTCAGCATCTTTTGCCATTATTGCATCTTCAAAATTTTGCAACAACCTGTTTCGTAGTTGTAATGCCTCTACCGTACTCTTCATAGGAAAAGCATTCTTTATCAGTCCCTCGTTTCCAAAAAAGTTGGTATCAGCGCCTGTTGCAATCACCAGCGCATCATAATCAAATGAACCAATATCAGTAAATACTTTTTTTGTAATTGTGTCAATTTCTTTCACTTCAGCCAGCCTGATCTTTACATTTTTGCTTTTGTGAAAAACTTTCCTCAGCGGAAAAGAAATATTGCTTGCGTCCAGACCGGCTGTAGCCACCTGATAAAACAGCGGTTGAAATTGGTGATAGTTAAATCTATCGATCAATATAATGTCGAAACCTGCACGGTTATTGAGTTTTCTTGCCAGTTTTAAACCGGCAAACCCCCCGCCTATTATGATTAGTTTCATAGTTGATGTTTTTATTTTACAAATGTACCAATATTTTCAATAATTATTGAAAATAAAGAAAGTGTTATTTAGTGCTGGTTAATTGTGTCTTTGAATGGGTAATTGACGGTATTTCTGGTGCAATAAAACTGCCAAAAAGGACGGTAAAACAAAAGCCGCTGGATGTCCAGCGGCTTTCACTATGGTGCATATTATTTATCTCAATCTATCACTCTGCCTAATCAGTTTCTCATCACTATTAATCCCCCTTGCCGCAAGAATAAAGAACACAATTACCAGTATATGAAGAATAGCCATAATGTTTATGGAGTGATTGGTAAATTCCGTTGCCTTTTTATAGTATAAAAATAACAGTACTAGCTCCAGTATAATTCCCGCCACACATAGTCTTAATTGCAACACCCTGTTCTTATATAAGCCTATAATTACAAAGCTTAATAGCCCTATCAAAACCGTCACAATGGTAATGCCAATGCCGCTGTTCAATCCGTTTTGCTCAGCATATTTTAAATCAGCCGTCTCCACTACCAGTGATGTAAATTTTAACGTAAGCAGAATAGCTATTCCGGCTAAAAGCAACCAAATGGTTTGTATTCTCTGTAACATATTATTCTTTTAACGATCGACTTAAATGATTGCAACGTTTTAAACGAACCAACGTTATCCTAACTCAGGATACAATGCAAACTGCTCCATAAATTCATTCACCTGCTTGCGAACGGTATTGATCACATTGTCATCATCTGCATTCATAATCACATTGTCCACTGCATTTACTACAAACTGCATGTGTTCTTCTTTTAAACCTCGGGTGGTAATGGCTGGTGTACCAATACGGATGCCAGAGGTAACAAAGGCGCTTTTATCATCAAAAGGCACCATGTTTTTGTTTAAAGTAATATCTGCTTTCACTAAAGCCTGTTCTGCTTTTTTACCGCTGATATTTTTATTGCGAAGATCAATCAGCATTAGATGGTTATCAGTTCCATTGCTGATCAGTTGATAACCCTTGTCTACAAATGCTTTTGCCATAGCTTGTGCATTAGCAATAATTTGTTTTGCATATACGCCAAACTCATCAGTTAATATTTCACCAAATGCAATTGCTTTTGCAGCAATGATATGTTGCAATGGGCCGCCCTGTATACCAGGAAACACGGCCATATCAAGCAAGTTGCTCATTGGCCTGATATTACCTTTCACATCTTTTAACCCAAACGGATTGTCAAAATCTTTTTTCATCAAGATGATACCGCCTCTTGGCCCACGGAGTGTTTTATGCGTAGTACTTGTTACAAAATGGCAGTGCTCAAACGGAGAGCTCAACAAGCCCTTCGCTATCAAACCAGCCGGGTGTGCCATATCGCATTGTACAAAGGCACCTACTTCATCCGCTACTTTTCTTATTCTTACATAATCCCAGTCACGGCTATAGGCAGATGCACCGCAAAGTATCAATTTTGGTTTCAGTTCACGGGCTTGCTTCTCCAGCGTTTCATAATCTACCAGGCCGGTTTCTTTTACTACACCATAAAAATGAGCTTCATATAATTTGCCGGAGTAGTTAACAGGAGAGCCGTGTGTAAGGTGTCCGCCCATGCTAAGGTCAAGGCCTAAAATTCTGTCGCCGGGCTGCAGGATAGCAAGTGCCACAGCTGCATTGGCCTGTGCGCCACTGTGTGGCTGTACATTGGCGTATTCACAATTGAAGATTTGCTTTAAACGGTCAATAGCCAGTTGCTCCGTTTGGTCAACAAACTCACAGCCTGCATAATACCTTCTGCCGGGGTAACCCTCGGCATATTTATTGGTCATTACACATCCTGAAGCCTGCATTACCTGAAGTGAGGTGAAGTTTTCTGAAGCAATTAGTTCAATTCCGTGGCGCTGGCGCTGTAGTTCTTTGTTGATAATATCAAAAACAAGGTTGTCTCTTTGCATGTACTTTTATTAAGGGTGCAAATATACAAACCGGTATTAACTTATTTTGGATATGTGGAGAAGCAAAATTTATTGTGGATATATCGTACACCTGCGTTCTTTACTGATATTTTTCTACAAGTTTTGAATTGTTTTCCTGCGGAGCTCTCCCAACTTTTTAAAATGGGAAGCGGGCAGGCCAGTAGTTTTTTTAAACTGGTTTGACAAATGCGCCACACTGCTGTAATTTAACTTGTCTGCAGCCTGCGTAAGCGTACATCCTTCCACTACCAACAGTTCTTTCACCTTTTCTATTTTTAGTGCAATGCAGTACTGCTCAATGGTACAGGCCTGCATGGAAGAAAAATAATGAGAGAGGTAAGAGTAATCATAATGCAGCTTACGGCTGAGGTAATCTGATAGATTACTTTTTATCCTTTCAATATTATTAATATAATCTGCAATAGCTGATTTGATATGATCCGCCAGCAAACCGTCTTTTGTTTTAACTAGTTCAAGCCCTGCTTTTTTTATTGCAGCACTAAACTGTTCCTGCTTTTTTTCCGTCAGGTTTCCTTTGATGTCTGCCTCGCCAAGGTCTACTTTCACTGGTTCTGCGCCCAGCTTCTCCAGTTCTTCTTTTACCAATACTTTACAGCTTTCGCAAGCCATGTTGCGGATATATAGCTTCATACGGGGTAATTTTTGCCCTGTAAAATAGTAATTTATTGTACCCGTTAAGCAGAATTTGCCGCAGGCTTTATAGAAAGCAGCAATTCTCCATCAGCTTCCATTTTACTGATTGCCAATTCCCGGTTATTGCAGGAAAACTGGTACTCTTCTGTACTGTACATTTCTGGAGTATGATAGCTGTTTTTAAAGAGTTCGTACACATACACAGCAGTAACATGATGCATGCTGATAATATGCACCTGCGATTGAAACGTTTGTTGATGATTGTCGTTGTACAAATGGATCACAGCATCAAAAAGTAATAGTTCTCCTTGTTTTTTCAGTTGGTTGGCTGTGATAAATTGTTGGATTTTTTCTTCGTATTTATTTGTCATTTATGATATGCAATTTAAAGTTCATAGGTGAG
>CAZDHQ010000545.1:0-3873 GCA_964505135.1 uncultured Ferruginibacter sp. | reverse complement strand
TGGTAAGGATCATTTCCATTAACTGTTCCGGCCCTGAAATATCTGTTTTGAGAAAACCGAAGTGTTTGTTACCGAGATCTTTTGCAACCGCTTTATTGATCACCTCTGTATCAATTATGTCCTGCATGTTTTTTATTAACCATTTCACCTGCTTATGAACCTGTTGCTTTATGATGGTATCTGAAACGCTGCCTGTCTTTAATTTTCCTGTCAGCGCAACAATATCTTCCTGGTTGATATTACCGCTGGCGATAAGTTCTTTTAAGAGAAGTGTGTAATCACGGTCGGATTCTTTTGCTGTTATTTTAACCTTGTAGTTACTCGTTAAAAATGGAATAGCACGGTTGGTAAATCGTACAACTTTATCTTTTCCTTCTTCTTTAGATATGCCGGAAATGGTTTTATAAAGATCAGCAGTAATATGAATGGTGGTTCCAGAAATTTTATTTTCTTCTGCACCAATTATTATACAGGAGAATGTCTTGTTCAATGAGTTTTCAAAGAGAGGAACTATATACCTGGTGGCAGTAGGAGGATTGGTAATATTGGAACTGAACAGGGTAAGGTTAAGATCGGTTAAGGGTATGGTTACTGTAAAAGCATCTTGTCCAATCGGATCAACCTTAGTAATATAACATCGCTTGTATCCATATTTGACACTGGATTTACTGTATTGAAACAAAACATGGCTGTTGAATTTAACCTTGTTCTTTACATTCTTGAATCTTTTATCTGTTTGTAACAATTTGGTGACCTTCGTTTCAAACTTTTCAAGTGTTGTTTTTTTTATAAATGACATTGTGAATTGTTATGGTTTCTTAAAATCAAATGCAGGTGTTGCTATCAGCATCGTGTTGAGGTCTGCGAGAAATTGGCCGATCACAATACCTGCATTAAAAGAAGCGGTATAGTTTTGACCAGGTGTTACTTCCATATCAAAATTTCCTTCGCGGTCAGTAATCGCTGAAACGAAAATAGCTGGTATGTCAGAACTTAGACGAATCACGCCGTGTGTGGTTTCAAGAGAACCTACTGGTAACCGTTTTTCAATGTTTTTAAAAGCGGCAATCGCTTCTCCGTCTACCCAGGCGTATTCACTATAGTCTGTGACATTGACTGAGCTTAATGCGGTATAATGTTGCGATACAAGGCAAGCTGCGCGGGATGCCGGATTGACAGGAGTTTTCAGGAATTTAGGTTCTGTCCTTAATTTGAACGCAGGATTCATGATTGACATAACCGCAGGGTTTACATTTTGCGGGAGCAAAGTTTCAAAGGCGGCATTGATCATATTACTGGCGGGGTTTCCCGGGTGCCCATTGTGTACAAAAAAGCGACTGCCGATAACAACAGATCCTGCATAAGATGTATCAGAAACATACCCCGCTGTTCCCACGGCAATAACCAGTTCTGCATTTTCTGCTAAGAGTAGGCTAGGGAGAAACCTGTTTTTCTCTTCCGATGAGGAACTACTTTTCTGCGCGTCCATAAAATCCTGAATGCACCAAATGCGGACTTCGAGCGCAATGGGTTTTGTTAAGTCATTGTTGTCATGGAAACGGATGATCGCTCTCGCATTTTTATCAGCGTTAATGGGAACAGTAGGATCGATCCTGTATTTAGTGTCTTTAACAGTAAGTAGTATCTCAGGGAATGGTAGTGTAGATGGCCGGAATTCACTGCTGCAGATAGCGGCCAGCATGGGTTCGGCTTCCCAGTTTTTATTCACGATAACATTGATTTTTCGCATAAGTCAGGAATTAAAAATTAGTATTATACAGATTGAGATAGGAGATGAATAATAGCAATCGGATATAATCCAAATAATATAACTGGCAGTATCATAGATTTTCTGCTTTGCATTGCAATTAGTTGGTGAGGAAAAGGTTGGGGGGAACTGTAAAATAAGCATTGCAATTGATTAATAAAAGCCCCATTACCGCGATCTGTAAAATAAATACTAAATATATTAGTATTTCAACAAGATTGCTTATTTTTAGAATATCAACCTTTTTGGCGACACTGTGTTTTTCAATAAGGGGTAGCAGTTTATAAACTACAACTTACCTTTTGCTGATATGCGTCTCTGGTCTGTCTTAGTAGAAGAGATTAAAAAGAAAAATGTGCAATTAAACTTGATTTTGGTGAACGGATTTATCAATGATATCAGAGTTCCTTATTGTTTAAAGGTTTAATTTTTTTAAAACAAACCCAATTGTATGAGCGACTTTAAGAATAAAAATGATCAGGCCAGCGATGCGATTGCACCGGGCGATATGGTTAAATGGACAAAACAACCAGGCTATAGCTGGATGACAGTAGAAGCAATTGAAGATGATAAAGCAATTTGCACTTATCGTGTACTGGATAAACCTTTAGATGGACCTGAAAGGCCCACAGCTCTTGTCCCCCAACAAGGATGTTTCCCATTAGCAGAACTCGAAGTGCAACGCGGCCATTAAAATGTTACAGATGAACCAACCGCAGAAGCCCCGGAAACACCATTTTGTTCCGCAGTGTTATTTAAGATTATTCTTGAACGACGATCACCTTTTCATACTTGACATTGCTAAGGTAAAAGGCAATGTCAAAAAGGAAATCAAAACAGCCACTCCTGGACAGATCTGTTACCTGCCGGACTACTATACGTTGATACCAAGTGCTGTAAGCAATACCTTCCGTTTGCATGAACACCATGATATGTTTATTGAGCAAGACGTATTTCTTACACTTGAAAATAAATATGCAAAGATTGTTTCGTTACTCATTGAAAAAAATGAATTATCAGTAAAAGAACTTATCCTTTTAAGCGATTTTATTATCCAACTTAAACTTCGCAATCCTTACTGGAAAGAAAAAGTTGTGGAAGGAAAGAAATCAGAATGGCTCAATGCAGCAATGGATGATATTACTGCCCGCGCAAGAAAAGATACCAGATTCTCAAAGATACCCGATGAGGTGAAAGAGAAGCTGCTCGACAATTTGCGCAAAGCAAACATCGAGAATCCCCATTTTGCAAAAGAAGCGCAACATTTTTCATTGATACAACGTTTTTCTCCAGACAATCCCAACAACACCCAGGTACGTGAAACACTTTTGAATTGCGGTTGGCAATTATTTAAAGCACCCGATAAAGGACCTTTTTTTATTACATCGGACAATCCGGGTGTTGGTTGCGGTAAGGAGGGAACAACACACAATACAAAATTTAAAGACGGTTTCTTTTTCTTTTTGCCGCTTACACCTCAGTTCTGTCTTGTGATCACGGATGAGGACATGGATAATACTTTACTGAATAAGAAATTATCAAAAAAAATATCTTGCGTCCCTGTCAACAAAGAAGTGGTATTGCTGATCAATGACAGGACAATACAGGTCGCCAATAACCTGTTGATCGCATCGGATACCTGGTATCTCTCGCAGATCGCAGCTATCAATAAGCCACAATCTTGAAAGTTTTGTTTTGTTAATAACTATACTTGCCCCCAAACAATAATCGTTACTAAGATGGGTTGCAATCACAAACCTATCCTACGGACTATTCTGCTCCTCCAAAAATGTTTTAAAATCTATCGTGTGCAACATGACAGCCCCATCAAAGAAAGCATGCAACCTACCTTCCACAATCGTTCGCGGTTGAAAATTGCCAGTAATTCGGTATGGAAAAAATCTGATCGCTGTTTGAAAGTCGAGATCGTTTTTTAAGAAGTTGGGATCAACAAAAGTGATCTTTACATTTTCATTGTGGCGGATCGCTGTCTTGATGCTTTCATTGATGTGTTCATCACCCAGGCCATAACCGATAATGTATATTTCGTCTGCGAAACAACAATCCCTGTCAAAAGCAGATTGCATTTGTTTGAAAGGGGTGAT
>CAZDHQ010000544.1:3366-3877 GCA_964505135.1 uncultured Ferruginibacter sp. | reverse complement strand
GAATTTAAAAAAGACAGTCTCGCTTTTCATCCTTATATACTTCCTTCTTTCAAAGGTGAACACAGGCTTACAAATTTTAAGTATCAAAATGCAGTTCTTGATATTGAGCTACAGGGCGAGGGGAATATGATATCTAAATTTATTTTGGATGGAAAACAACAGCCTGATGCAGCTATTGCGGCTGCACTAACGGGTAGGCATACTGTAAAAATTGTTTTGAAAGATGCAGCGGCTGCTACTGGCACAATCAATAAAGTAAAAAATTACACCACCGTCAGCACACCCAATGTAAGCTTTGCAGATGGAAAACTTTTTTGGAATAATGTAGCAGGTGCGGTGGCATACAACATTATAAGAGATGGTAAGTTGCTCAAAAAGATTTTTACAAATCAATTTAATGTAGCCCAGGGATCTTATGCAGAATACCAGGTGATAGCTTTAGA
Source organism: uncultured Ferruginibacter sp. (assembly GCA_964505135.1). Classification (GTDB taxonomy): domain Bacteria; phylum Bacteroidota; class Bacteroidia; order Chitinophagales; family Chitinophagaceae; genus Ferruginibacter. Next base: position 3,434 of record CAZDHQ010000544.1, on the reverse strand, counting down.
TAAAAATGCTGTTGCTTGCTTTGCCAGTGAACCAGTAGTAGTGGGTGCAGAAGAACATATACAGTTAT
>CAZDHQ010000544.1:0-3341 GCA_964505135.1 uncultured Ferruginibacter sp. | reverse complement strand
CCTTACCAGCGTTTTTCAGGAAATGGATTTATCGAGATCAGTAAAACCGAAAACACATCCGTATCTATAAAAGTCATAGTTCCTGCTGATGGAGACTACGCTGTTGACTTTAGGTATGCTAACGGCAACGGCCCAACGAATACAGAAAACAAATGTGCTATCCGTTCACTTTACGTAGATGAAAAACCTGTTGGTGCGTTAGTATTTCCACAGAGGGGAGTGCAGGAGTGGAGCAACTGGGGATGGAGCAATTCATTAACAGCGCATTTAACCAGGGGAGAACATTTATTGAAACTGGTGCTGGAGGATTATAATGATAATATGAATGGAGAGATCAACCAGGCAATACTGGATCAGTTGAGGGTTAGCAAGATTAAGTGATGCTTACCAAAACAAAACAGGAATCACCCAATGATTCCTGTTTTTATTTTTACACTTGAAACCAAAAACTAAGCCCATGTAATATCTCCCGGATCTAATGAAGCAATGAAATCATTGGCGCTGTTCTGCCCTTTATTAATCATCTCTTTCATCGCAACTGGGTCAAAACTCAAACCACCAGGTCCACCTCCTAACGGAGCATCCGGCCTGATGATCCAGATCTTCAACGGCACTTTGTCTTCCCAGGGACTTTCCCTGCCACGAATGCTAAAAAAATTCTTCACATCATCTGAATTCATGCCATTGCGAATCATTTTTCTTTTTACAGCATCGATGTAGGAGAGTGCATCATTGTATTGGAGAGGAATGATCAAATCATTTTTTCCAACATCATCCGTAAAAATATCTATCGTTCTTCTTAAGATAGAAAAAAGGTCAGTGTATTCACCTGTTTCAGTATCCTTGCCGTCAGGTGAAAGCAGGATAGTAAATATCTCGGTTGCTCCGTTATCAATCGCCATTTCAATACCTGCATATTCTCTTACACCACCATCCACAAATTGAAAATCAGGATGAGGTTCGTTGGGAACATTTTTGTTTACTTTAACCGGCTGCATAAAAACAGGCTGACAGGCGGATGCCATCACTGCTTTTCTAAAGTGATCAGCATGCACCAATGTTCTTACTGCATAATTTTTATTTTCAAAAGGATCGGCGGCAGTGGTGAATACAGTTAGTTCACCGGTCTGCAAACAGGTGGTGGTGAAGAAGACTTTTTTGCCGGTGGCTAATACATCAGTATAGCATTGATCATTGTAATACTGCTGCACCAGTTTCCAAAGTGGATTGGCATCAAAAATGCTCACGTCACCCAAACGGTCTCCTAATCTATTTTGCAGAACAATACTATCAGAAGTTTGTGTGGTATACAATTGCTCCAACAAGTTGATTTCTTTTAAGGCGGCCAGTGGTGCAATTAATGAACCAGTGCTGGTGCCCACAATAATGTCAAAATCCAGCCCTGGATATTCATTCAATAAGCGTTTGATTACACCAACAGCAAAAGCACCTTTAGAGCCGCCACCGCTGATAACTAATGCTCTCATCGTAAGTAATTTTATTGGTTAAATGGTTCGGGAGTTTTTTTCAGTTTGCTGATGCGCAGGCCCAACGTGTTTTGCAGCCACCAGGTATTTAAGTTATAGTCACGGTGAATGCTAAGCCCCAAGACAATTTTATTAGCCAGGTCAATATTGATTCCGCCACCAAGCAATCGTTCTTTATTGGTTCCCCACAGATGATCAATATTCAGATGAATATTGCCAGCACTGCCAAAAGGTTTTGCATTGATGGTTTTTAGTTTGAATGAAATGGTGGGGCCAAATGCGGCATTAATTTTTTTGCCTGTATAATATACGTCTGCAATAGCACCACCACGAATTTTATGTTCTACCAAAGTGTATTGCGGTATTAACTGTATGCCGCCAACGTAGATATCTGGATAACTGCCAAAATCTGTGACCATACCATTATGCAGTTTTGCATGCATAATGAATTCTTTTGGAAACTCGGGATCGCTTTGGGCTTTGGCAGAAAAAGAAAAAATAAAAAGTAAAATTACTGGGGTTGTATACTTCATGGTTTTCTTTTGATCTATAAATGTAGAAACAAAAGATTCGAAACGCAATACCACAAAGAGGGGAGAAATTATTTAAATATTACCGTCCCAATCGCACTCGTTAAATCCATTTCCAGCTTCTTCAAATGCTGGTGCACCTGCAGCAATACCATTTGTTCCTCCGGCGTGTGGTTCTTCTCCAGGTCATTTTGATTTTCGGTGATCATTCTTTTGATCTTGCGGAGCTTGAGGTAATTGATGGTGGAAAAAACTTCTTCTTTGTACATTTCTTCCCGGGTCACAATCTTTGCTTCGTAGTGTTCTTTCCAGTTAGGGCTTACTTCTGTAGGGTAATCCATAATGTTTACTACCAATGAAGCCAGCTCCATATCCTCATGGTATAAAAAAGTTTTTGCAGTGGGTTCAAGTCCTGATTGGTAATAGGTTTTATAGGTATGAATGATGTTGATCAATTGTTTGTTATCAATCAGCCCTTCCAGTTCATTTGTTTCTATCTCATCAAAAATATAATCCGCCACCCGCTGTTGTTCATTCCATTCTTTTAATCCAAAATCAAGCAGGCTTCTCACCATTGCTCTTTCCTGTTGCTCATCTTTATTAAAGAGAGCCGTTGCATCTTCTTCAATGCCATAGTTGGCTATTTCATTTTCCTGCTGGTTAATGGTAAACGCCGCCTCTCTTTCCTGCTTTGCTTCTTCCTTGCCAATTTTTTCCCTGATGAATTTGTTTACCAATGCATGCAATCCACTTTCTTCAATCTTTAAAATCTCGGCACACTGCTTTATATAATCCTGCTGCTTAGTAAAATCTTCAGCCTTGTTAATTTTTGAAATGGTTTCCGCTACCTGGTTCACCAGTGCAGATTTTTTTTGTGAATCACTGCCTGCATCTTTTAAAGAAACCTCCAGTTGAAAAAGAATAAAATCCTTTTTTTTTTTTTTAATAAATTCTTTGAAAGAAGCAGCACCAACTTTTCTTACATAGCTATCCGGGTCTTCTTTATCCGGAATTAAAACCAGCTTTACATTAAGGCCAGCCTCAAAAGCCAAATCCATTCCTCTTAATGCAGCCTTAATACCCGCGCTGTCGCCGTCATAGATAATGGTAAGGTTATCTGTATATTTTTTTACCAGTCTTAGTTGATCAGGTGTTAAGGATGTACCGCCACTGGCCACCACATTTTCCACGCCAGCCTGGTGCAATGAAATTACGTCCGTATATCCTTCCACCAGTAAACATTCATCTGCCTTATCAATGGCCTGTCTTGCAAAATAACTTCCGTAAAGAATTTTACTCTTTACATAAATTTCATTTTCCGGTG
>CAZDHQ010000543.1:0-3884 GCA_964505135.1 uncultured Ferruginibacter sp. | reverse complement strand
GCTTTTAAAATGGGGTTTTCTTTTGGCTTATAAAATTTATTGACGTTGATATCAATTAGCTGAGCATTGGCAACAGATACAAAAAGCAAAGCGACAATGATGATCTTGAATTTATTCATACGGCAAGTATTACAATTATTTTTTCTTCACTAAAATGATTCTTCTCAAAGTAAATTGATTTTTCTCCGCTGCTGTTTTAAAGCGGAAAGAAAGGGAACGGCTTTGATGCGTAACACTAATGCTCGTCTTTTTTTCTATTGCAAAATCCTGTTTAGTAGCAGCATAAGTGTTCGTCCAGTCTGCTACCTGTGTTTGTCTTTGCCAAAGAGAGAAAGCAGCACCGTTCGGTTGCTTTTGATATTCAATCAACACATCATAATCACCATTGGGAATTTCATCCAGTGAATATTTCAAAACAGTTTCATCACTAACGGTAAAGAATACTGCTTTTGCAGCATGGCCTTCCCAGCGTGCAATGGCGTCCAGTCTTTCATCCATGGTGGTCATGGTTAACTGGGGATAAATTTCCAATGTATCCAGGTAAGTAATTTCAGTGTTCTGATTATTGGGTTGGATGGATTGCGCATTATTCCTGTCGCAGTAATAGTAAGCTACTGAAGTATAATCAGCTGGCCAGCTGTTATGATCCGGGGCATGTTCAATGCTTTGAAAAATAGATTTATTGAAAGCCATTTTATCGCTGAGAAAAAAGCGATAACCGCCGGTATGTGCTAACGGTAACGAATAGGCCAGGCAGCCGGATAAAGGTAAACTGGTACCTCCATCCCAGCGATCGAGTAATGCATACCAACCACCATTAAAAAAATCTTCAGAACCTGTGCCATGATAACGCAGCTCGCCATCAATTACGGTAGAGTCATCTCCTTCAAAAAAGCCGGTGATACCTGCAATTAAACCTTGCGATTGTAATGCCACGCCAACAAAATGCCCCTTACCCTTTGCATCCAGCATCGGGTAGGCCTTACCGTTAGGCACTGGGTTTTGCCTGTTCCATGCTGCATAAAATTTTCCTTCTGTTGCAGGATTGCGTTTTTTATTCTCTACATAAAAAGTGCTAAGTAAGCTAACAGCACTCAATTCATCCTGATCTTTATTTTTTCTATAGATCAATTCAACGGTGGCGCTTTTATCAAAAGGCATCGGGAACCAGGAGTAGTGTCGCTTGCCATCCGTGCCTGCCATCAAACCATTCATTGAAGGTTTACCAAATGCGTAACCAAAATAATCTGCCAGCGGACAATATACCGCAGGTGCTGCTTCATCATCCCAGGTTATTTTCAGGTCGATATTCTTAGCAATTTCATTCAATGCGGATTGAGATGTAATTTCAAAACCTGCGATTCGGCCACCCGCCTGTGTTTTAAAAACAGTAGCGGTTCGCCCCGGCGAAAGGGTGATCAATTGTTTAATCGAATTGATTGAACCCGATGTTTGATAAATATCTTTTATGGTTAGGTTCTTTTTACTCCAGGTGGTTTTGATTTTTTGCAAAGCAGCTTTTTCTTTCTCATCCAACTGCATAGAGAAACTTTTAACAAGGTACTCCTTGGGATACAAACGATAACCGACTTGATGAAACATCATCAGCTTGCCTCTTGAAACAATTTTGCAATGCTTATTAAAAGGAATGGGTAGGTAACAATAATAACCACCTAACTGGTTGGCGCAAAGCGGCGATACAAAGGGATAAATTTTACCGGAGAATAAATCTTTGTAATAAAGAGAGAATGCAGGTTTGGCCGTATCATCAATATAAAAGTCAAGCGTATCTTCTGTAGGCGTGGGTGTCCAAATACGATTGATCACACCTGGGCCCCGCTGATCAAAAACTACCAATGAACTGTCTGCATTTCTTCTGATAAAGGAATATGTCCCGCTAAAGCCATCATCATTACCACCGGTTCTGTCGTAAGTTGAAACTTCTGCATCGTAGGTAGAAGAAACATATTGCGGCAAGGATGAAACATCGTAAAAGTGTTGCAGAAAATAACCCAGATCAAACTGTCTCTTGTATTCAGCATCTTTTTGTGCTTTTACACAAACAGCAGAAAAAATAAGCAGCAGGCAAAGCAATGTTTTTATTTTCATTAGCAGGTTTTAATCAGCTTAGCAAAGAAAGAACTTAATCTAGACGATAAACGGTCTTAGCATTTTGGTAAAACAGTTTTTCTAATTCAGCTGATGAATAATGTTTGGTGATATCTATCAATGCATCCATCCATTTTTTAAAACTACCAGCTAATGTCACTACTGGCCAATCACTGCCGAACATGATACGATCAAAGCCAAACTGCTCAATGGTAGTTTCAATATAAGGCTTCAGTTGTTCTGTTGTCCAGCTATCCCAGTTGGCTTCGGTAATCAGTCCGCTGATTTTTGCAACACAATTGGGCAATGCAGCAAACCTGCTGATATTTTCTTTAAACTCCTTCAATTCATTGGTAGCAATGCGTGGCTTACCTAAATGATCCAATATAAAATTATTTTCAGGGCATCGGCTGATCAGCTCTACCATTTCATCTACCTGCGGTGGCTTGATGGTGACATCACAGGAAAATTTATACTTCAGTAACAACTGCATGGATGCTAAAAAATCCGGCTCCAAACAAAGACCTGGTGCATCGCCATTCATTCTTCTTACCGATTTTACCAATGGATTTAAACTCAATTCATGCAGCACCGGTTCTGCCACAATGCCTTTCTCCAGCGGCGCATAAGCCACTGCACCTGCAATGCGGTTGTCTTTAGAGCGCTGCCCCTGGACAAAACTCATCTCGTTTAAAGTCTGCGAAGGCAAACATTCACATTGCACAAAAACCATCTGCGCTATATCATAACCTTCCGTGGCTTTATGATAATCTTCAATCAAAAATGTTTTGTTGATGGGTGGCACTTCCTGCAGCCATGGATATTGCAACAATGCAGTATCCCATAAATGAAGATGGGTGTCAATGATTTTCATACTTTGATTGATTGTTAATGGTGAAACTTTCAGAACAGTTTATCGCAATAAATATACTGCATCCATGCTTACAGTTTTATTACAGCAGCTAATTTTTCATCCGCTGAATTACTGCCCACTACCAGTTTATATTCGCCGCTGAATAATTTCCAGCCATCATTATCCCATTTCTTTAATTCGCTTAGAGGGATAGAAAAATTAGCAATGCCATCTTTATTTGGCTGGAGAGAAATACGACTAAAGCTCTTCAACTCTTTCAGCGGCATGCCTTCCTGCTGCGGATAATGTATGTACACCTGCACCACTTCATCTGCATCCATCTTGCCCGTGTTTTTAATTTTTACTGAAAAATTGATTTTATCTTTTTCAACAACGGGCTGTTGTTTCCATGCGTAATCAAAACTGCTGTAGCTAAGACCGAAGCCAAATGGATATTGCACTTTACCATCAAAGTAGCGATAGGTTCTGCCCTTCATCGAATAACTTTTATAATCAGGCAATTCATCAAATGATTGATAAAAAGTTAATGGCAAGCGGCCTGATGGGCTCACTTTACCAAAAACAATATCTGCCAATGCATTGCCACCTTCTTCACCGGGATACCAGGCCATGATCACCGCATCAGCATAAGGCGCAATCTCCGCAACATCTATCGCACTGCCGGCATTGATCACCGCAATGATGGGAGTTTTGGTTCCTTTTCTTAGTGCTTTTAAATAAGCGATATGCGACGCTGGCAGGCTTAAATTTTTCCTGTCGGCTCCATTCTCAGAAAGAAATGCATCGCCTTCTTCCCCTTCATACACGGCTGTTAAACCTAGCACTGCAATGGTGATATCTGCATTGCCTGCTGCCCATATGCCGCCGAACCTTGTGGTGTCTTTATAATCGCAACCCAAAT
>CAZDHQ010000542.1:0-3893 GCA_964505135.1 uncultured Ferruginibacter sp. | reverse complement strand
CCTTCCAGCACCACGGCTTCAAACAAAGAATCTGCACTGTGTGATTTGATATTAAAAGAAGTGCCAATATCCCTGATGGTGAATTGGGAGGTGCGTACGATAAATGGCAATTGTTTTTTAGAAGGTGCTATTTCAAAATAAGCTTCACCTTCAAGATACACGGTTCGGTTAGTACTGTTAAAATCTTTATCCCATTTAAGTGTGGTGGCTTCATTCAGCCATATCAGTGTACTATCAGGCAATAATAATTTTCTTTTGCTATTTGCCGGAACTGCTACTTCCTGTAAAACAGCAACCGTATCCGCAGCATGGTTTTTATTTTTTTCAGTTAACCAAAGCGTTAAAAAAACCAGGATGATAATACTGGCCGCTATACTGACTATAATCTGAACAATTTTCTTTCTCCTGTTGACTGTACTATAATCCAGCTGTGTTGCCAATACTTTTTCAAATGCTGCATCTGCATCCACCATCCTTGTTTCTGATGCCAGCAATGCAGCATGCCATGCTTCGCAAAATTCTATAAATGCCTCTTCATTTTCTTTTGACTGCTGTATCCACGTCTCTGCTTCTTTTTGTTCACGTGAACTTACTTCACCTGCCAGGTATTTTGCCAATAATGCTGTTATCCGTTCGTCCATACTAGCAATAAGACAAACAAATGGACACCTACCCCCAAAAGAGAAAAATATTTTTATAAGAAAAAGGTGAAGAGCTGCCGGATGGTTTTGCGGAGCTTGTCTAAAGCAATGCCCATCTGGTTTTCCACTGTTTTAGGAGAGATGGAAAGCCTGGCGGCAATTTGTTTATAGGTGAGTTGTTCAAACCGGCTTAAAATAAAAATCTCCCGGCATTTATCCGGCAATGATTTAATGGCCTGCTGAATTTGTTCTCTCAGTTCTTTATTATAATAAGAATTAGTCTGTGTTTCCTGGAAGGTTTGTTCATCTGCATCGCTTTTTTGCAACAGGTAATGCAGGTAAGCATGTTCAATTTTTTTATGCCTCAGGTAATTAATGCATTGATTCTGTACTGAGCGATAGATATAGGCTTTAAAAGAAGAAGAAATAAAAATGTTTTCTCTTCTTTGCCAGAGAATGGTAAATGTTTCTGCCACTATTTCTTCAGACACCTGCAGGTTGTTACAATACCTGTTCGCAAAGAAACAGAGCGGACGATAATATTTCTTGAATAACCATTCAAAAGCCTTGAGGTCAGCGTTTTTCAATAATTCAAATGCCCGGTCTTCACTCTCGTACATTCCAGTAAGTATTTAGCGATAGTCTGATGAGGTTTGCCGGGTAAACATACTTATTTTTACAATTCCCGGTCATGATTAAGATCATTAACCATTTATTTCTTCACCCCGGCCTTATCCAATATTTTTTCCAATGGACAAAAATTGGTAAAAGAAGACTGTAACAAGTTCAATCCTACAAATCCCGTAAACCACAGCCATTTGATGCTGACAAAAACGGCTAACAAAATGCTAACAAGAATAAAGGTGCCGGCTACGGCTCTTACAATTTTTTCTCTCATACAAATATTGATTTAATAACTACTGGCATCCACCGGTAATACGAATGCCCTAATAGGAAATTTACTTTTTGTTTCTTTATTGAATGCTTTCACCAGCTCTACCGCATGCATGGCTTTATCATCAGCTGTAAAACTGAAGAAGAACAAAGCATTGGTTCCTTCTGCAGAGTTTCCGAACCAATTATCCGGCATGTATTCATGATACTCTGTTTTATGTCCAACGGTGTCGGATACACTAAAAACTGGTATGTCTGCTTTATCCATGATTCTTGAAACGGCCCTCAGGTCTTCATGAATGCTGGTGATGACTAACATTTTCATGTGTTAAAGTTTTTTTTGTTTAGGAGGTTTCACACAACGATCGCAAAGGATACAAAGCAAACAACTTGAAGTTTATCAATTCATTCTTTGTCTCTTTGTTTTCGTTGTTTCATTGTGTGAAATATTTTTCTTTGTTTAGGAAGTTTCACACAACGATCGCAAAGAATACAAAGCAAACAACGTGAAGTTTATCAATTCATTCTTTGTCTCTTTGTTTTCGTTGTTTCATTGTGTGAAATATTTTTCTTTGTTTAGGAGGTTTCACACAAAGATCACAAAGGATACAACGTAAAGCATATAACTCATTCGTTGTTTCGTTGTCTTCGTCGTCTCGTTGTGTGAAACTGTCTTACTTCTTACGCAACAGCTTAAAATAAATCAGCGGCACTACCAACAAGGTCAAGAAGGTGGAAGTAATGGTTCCTCCCATCAATGAAATGGCAAGCCCCTGAAAGATGGGATCAAATAAGATGATCACAGCCCCTAACACCACGGCACCAGCCGTCAACAGGATCGGCGTTGTACGCACCGCACCGGCCTCAATAATCGCCTGCTTTAAAGGAACACCATCTTTTAACCGTATGTCAATAAAGTCTATCAGCAATACCGAGTTCCGCACCATCACACCCGCCAGTGCAATAAAACCAATCATAGAAGTGGCAGTGAAATAAGCATGCAGCATCCAGTGCCCCAGCACTATCCCAATTAACGACAGCGGAATTGCAGAGAGCATGATCAGCGGCGTTACAAAATTTTGGAACCAGCCTACTATCAGCATGTAAATGATCACAATCGCCACGGCAAAAGCAATACCCAGGTCACGGAACACTTCATAGGTAATCTGCCATTCACCATCCCACTTCAACGTATAATCATCTTCACGGTCTGGCTGGTGCGTATATTCTTCAGCGATGGTATAACCTGCAGGCACTTTCACATTTTTCAAACTGTCTGATATTTTTGAAATAGCATAGAAAGGACTTTCCAGTTTACCGGCCATATCAGCCAAAACATACACTACCCTTTTTTGATTCTTGCGATAGATACTTTTTTCTTTTACTGTTTTGCTGATGGTAACCAAATCTCCAATTGGTACAGTATTTCCAGCCTGGCCAACTACTTTTAAATTCTTTAGTTCTTCAATGCCGCCTTTATCAGCGTTACTCAATTGCAGTTTGATATTTACCGGGCTGTAAGATGTTGGCTTATGTAATGTACCTGCTACCATGCCAGACAATGCTGCATTCATATTGGCTACCACCTGCGCCGGAGCCACACCCAGTCGCATTGCCTTATCTTTATCCACTTCAAAGTGATATTCCCACTGATCATCTTCTGCATACCAGTCCACATCCACCACATCTGTTGTTGACTTGAACATATTTTTTACCTGGTCAGCAATCTTCAACTGCTCATCGTAATCCGGACCATACACTTCAGCAACCAGTGTTGATAATACTGGAGGGCCTGGCGGAATTTCTACCAGCTTCGCATTGGCATTGTATTTTTTTGCAATGGCCTGCACCGCATCTCTCATGCTTTTCACAATATCATGGCTCTGCATTTTTCTTTTCTTTTTATCCACCAGGTTCACCTGTACATCGGCCACATTATCACCACGGCGGATATCATAGTGACGCACCAAACCATTAAAGCTAATCGGCGCTGCAGTGCCTGCATACAACTGGTAGCTTTCCACTAACGGTTGGGTTGACACGAACTGTGCAATTTCCGTTGCTACTGCATTGGTCTTTTCAAGTGTGGTTCCTTCCGGCATATCTATCACCACCTGGAATTCATTCTTATTATCAAACGGCAACATTTTTACTGCTACTGCTTTTGTATAAAACATCATTAAGGAGCCAAGCAAAACCACGACCGTTGATACAATAAATGTCCAGCGCTTCCATCTTGTTTCTAATAATGGATGAATGAAAGATTTATAAATTTTGTAGATCCTTGTTTGTTCTAACTGCAGTGGTGCTTTTTCATTCTCACCATGTTTTTCTTTTTCTCTTAAAAAGATATAACCC
>CAZDHQ010000541.1:0-3900 GCA_964505135.1 uncultured Ferruginibacter sp. | reverse complement strand
AAAATGGCAAACTGGGTACTTGGATTTAAATTGATATCAAGTTTGATATCTGCCTGCCCGGTATTTACACCAAAGGGAATTACCGGCAACACCGTTAATGGGGCACCCTGTTCCCAGGCAATTTTAGCAGCGGCTGCAGCAAAGGATTCCGCTTCTATCACATCGGTTCCGTAAGGCATGTGGTAATTGTGGGCTTCTGTTGCACCCCATGGTAGTATCGCCAGTTCATAATGACTGTCTTTGATATTTTTCCAGTTGTTTTCTGCTAAAATGTATGGCCGCATCGTTTTAGATTTTTTCAAAGATAAAATTGATTCAAAAAAATACCCCAACATATTTTGCATGTTGGGGTAGACTTGAATTAGTTATTTTTTACCAAACCAATGCACTGCTTCCAAGAATGGCTGCATCTGCTTCTTTCAATTCACTGAAGAGTAGCTTCACTTTGTTCTGGAAAATAGGCAGCAGGTTGGCTTCCATGTGTTTTCTGGTTGGCCTTATCAGCAGTTCACCTGCCTTTGTTAAACCACCAAACAAAATGATGGCAGAAGGAGAGGAGAACATGATAAAATTTGCCAATGATTCACCCAATATCTGTCCTGTAAATTCAAAAATATCATTCGCAATCTCGTCACCCTGCATAGCACATTCATAAACCGTCTGGCTTGTGAGCTCATTGATGGTATAATTGCGGAGCAGGCTTTCTTTTTCAGGATGCTGTGTGAGCAGTTCAATTGCAGTATCTCTCACGCCAGTGGCAGAAGCATAAGCTTCCAGGCTACCACGCATGCCGGTACCTTTGTGCAATCTTCCACCGGGCCTGATGATGGTGTGTCCCAACTCACCTGCAAAGCCATCATGTCCTACCACAATCTTTCCATCGATTACAATGCCGCTTCCTACGCCGGTACCCAAAGTGATCGTGATAAAATGTTTCAGATCTTTAGCACAGCCATACATCATTTCACCTACAGCAGCAGCGTTGGCATCGTTGGTCAATTTACATTCAAGACCAAATTTTTTGTGCATCATTTCTGCTACAGGGATGATGCCTTTCCATCTAAGGTTTGGTGCATATTCAATGGTGCCATTATAAATGTTGCCGTTTGGTGCACCCATTCCAATTCCCTTGATATTACTGCTGCCACCGGCTCTTTCAATCATAGGAGCCAGCTTATTATACAAAGCCTCTATAAATTCATCAATCACTTCGTATTGATTGGTCAGCATTCTGTCCTGTTCCAGGATTTCACCTCCCTCAGTTACAATTCCAAACTTTGTATTCGTACCACCAACATCAATACCGATTGCATATTTGCTCATAAAACTTTTTATTATGGTTATTCAAATTCCTTTCTGTTAATGTCCACCTTCTGCTCTCAATTTATCAAAATCAATTCCCTGCGCTTGCAAAACTGATTTGGCACGGATGGCATAAAATGCAAGATAAGCGAAACAAACCACACCAGCGATATAGCTAAAGTGGATGCCGACTGCATCAGATAATACACCCTGCAGCCAGCTCACAATACCGCCGCCCATAATCATCATGATCAAATAGCTGCTACCCTGGTTAGTGTGTTTGCCCAACCCGGCAACTGCAACGGTAAATATACATGGCCACAATGTGCTACAGAATAATCCAACACTGGTAAATGCATAGGCACTAACAAGACCAGTTGAGAACATACCTATCAATAAAGCAGTAATACCAGCCAGCGAGAAGATAAGTAACATTCTTACTGGATTGCCTTTACTAAGAATATCACAAACAATCATCACAGCAATGATAAACACATATACATAAAACTGCGACACATCATGGTTAGCAATTGTGTTAACCAATAGAAAAATACCAAAAGCCAGGTATGGCATTACAAAACTCAACACCTTTTCTGTTCCTTTCTTAACATTGAATGCTCCAACAGCACCAGTCCAGCGACCAATCATCAAACTTGCCCAATACAATGAAATATAAGGAGCTACTTTAGGAGTGGGGACATTTAAATATTTTTCAAGATAAGCTGGCAGGTTACTGGCTGTTGATACTTCCACACCCACATACACAAAGATTGCAATCATTCCCATCACCAATTGAGGGTAGGCTGTTGCAGATTTTCTTTGCATCAACTGGCTTGCATTATTCGCTGCCTCTTCTTTTGCAACCTGGTCTAGATCTATTTTATTTGGTACTGATGAAAACCTAAAAAAGACTGCAACTAAAATAAATGCAAGTCCTAAAATGAGGTAAGGGATTTTTACGCTTTCGATACTTGCTTCAGTATTTGCCGAACTCACACTACCGAAAATTGCAAAGCTAACAAGCAAGGGGCCAATAGTAGTACCAAAGTTGTTTACTCCTCCTGCCATCGTTAACCTTTGAGCACCCGTTTTTGGATCACCCATAACAATGGCTAACGGATTGGCTGCAATTTGCTGTAAAGAAAATCCAAGTCCTACAATAAATAAACCTGAAATCATCAATACAAAAGAACCCGTATTAGCAGCAGGGTAAAACAATAAGGTACCTACAGCAGATATTACTAACCCTAACGAAATTCCATTTCTATAACCAATCTTATTTAGCACATCCATACCAATCATCTTTGAAATGCCAGTATAAATCAAAGAGCCAACTGTGTAAGCAACATAAAAAGCTACAGAAACCAACTGGCTTTCTCCCTGCGAAAGATTAAATGCCTTTTTGAAAACCGGGATTAAAATATCATTGCTTGCTGCCACAAATCCCCAAAAGAAAAATACTGTAATCAGGGTGCCGAATTGTGACCATTTGGTGCTTGTGGTTGAGTTACTTGTCTGGCTCATTACGATCGTTTTATTTTATAAGAATGGATGAAAGTAAAAACAAAATTGACGTGAAGGAAAAAAATATCTAATCATAAACAGAATATCCTTTGTGAAGTATCAAGGCCACATCAAAACCAAGTGTAAAGTTTACACAGGACTAAATTTTGGCACTGCAAAGTAAATGATCTTTGTTACATAGCTACCATAAAAATCCAATCTTTCTTTCATTCACCCAAAAAATCCGTTTTAATTCTTTGTAGGCTTAGTCTTTGATGATAAATCTTATGTGTACCAAAATATTTTTTTAAGCAATAAAGTTTTTCGTTTGCTTTCTTGTATATATTTATGCAAATATTGTTTGCCTCCCAGGCATAGCAATTATTGAACGAAACTTGCTGAATCTAACAAATTAAAGAACGATGGATATACTACATGTAAGTGCAGAATGCTATCCTGTAGCCAAGGCTGGAGGACTGGGAGATGTAGTGGGCGCTTTGCCAAAATATCAAAACCAGCTTGGGCATAGTGCTAAAGTGGTGATGCCTATGTATCGTACCAAGTTCCTTTATCAAAATGAGTTTGATGAAGTACACAAGGGTAGTTTTGGTATGGGACCCTATTGGTTTAATTATACGGTAATAAGAGAAAAAACAAATAAGCTGGGATTTGAATTATACCTGGTAGATATTTTTAGTTTACTGGATAGGGAAGCTGTATATGGATACGATGATGATACAGAAAGATTCACTGCCTTTCAAATAGCAGTGGTTGACTGGGTATCCTACTGGACCAAAAAACCTGATGTGGTTCATGTACATGATCATCACACCGGCCTTATTCCTTTTATGATGCAGCATTGCTATCAATATAAGCCAGCCCTCGCATCAGTGCCCACGGTGTTAACCATTCACAATGCACAGTACCAGGGCTGGATGGACTGGAGTAAATCCAATTACCTGCCATCATGGAATACCTGGGAATGGGGCAAACTGGATTGGAACAAAAGAATCAATCCATTGGCCAGTGCTGTGAAGTGTGCGTACAAGGTTACCACCGTTAGTAACAGTTACCTGGAAGAAATGCGGGTTAATG
>CAZDHQ010000540.1:3133-3922 GCA_964505135.1 uncultured Ferruginibacter sp. | reverse complement strand
AAAAGAAAAAGACAATCCTGGCGGACCAAACTATTTTCTATTACAATTAAACAGAAATAGCAGACTTTTTACACAAATGGTTTTAGACGCATTTCGTGGAGGGGCTATCGAACCAACTTTAGCAAGTAACCTACTAAATGTTCAAATAAATAAATTTCAAAAACTCGAAGCACAACTTTTTAGATGAGCATACTGGCAAATAAGTATTGTTTAGATGCCAATGTGTTGATTCAAGCATGGCAAAAATATTATAATCCAAAATTTTGCCCAGACTATTGGGATATCCTCATTGCATTAGGTAAGCAGGATAAAATATTCATCCCAGAGTTAGTTTACGAAGAAATAACAAGAACAGAAGATGACCTATGTAAATGGTTAAAGGCAAGTAAAATTCCGATACAAAAAATCAGTGAAGCAGTTACTGGTTGTCTTCAAAAAATATATTCTCACGACCCAGTCCATAAAAATCTGGTCGACAATACAAAAGCTCGTTCGCTGGCTGACCCATGGGTAATTGCACATGCAATTAATGAAAACGCTACAGTTGTTACAAAAGAGGAAAAAGTTACTGCCTTAAGTTCGACAAGAATTAAAATACCAAATGTTTGTGACAACATGGGAATTCGTTGGATAAATGACTTTGACTTTGTACATGAATTAGGCATCAAATTTACTTGTTCAATCAGATAGACACAGCCTACGAAAAAGCACGAACCGCTAACAAAAGTCTGCCGCAAGGCTGGGATACGGAACAACAATCATCAGTTGGACTACTATCAGCTAATATCG
>CAZDHQ010000540.1:0-3094 GCA_964505135.1 uncultured Ferruginibacter sp. | reverse complement strand
AGTTGCCGGGCTGACACAGCAACAATTCCAGCCCTGCGGCAAGCCTCGAACGTTGGCGGTAAATTTAAATGACACCCTAAATGGATAGAGAGACAATTAATAAATACTTAAATGCACTATACCTCAAGTCAAAGAATGATTTGAGACTTGGGTGCAGTACTAAAATATTGTCAGGCTTATTAGGATTAGACAATATTATTGCACAAAACATACTACATTATTTGTCTGGGAAAGGTTTCATTGATACAAAAAGTAATTATGGTGATAATATCTCATTGACGCCAGATGGTTTTGATTTTATTCAATCCCAAAGAGAGGGAAAGCATTTTAAGATTATAAAGTTTTACAAATCCCTTTATGTTCCCCCAGCCTCTGTAGTGAGATTTGGCTTCCTTTTTTGGTATGAGTTAATTGATGAAAAAGGTGTGGTAGAACATAAAACGGTTGGAGCATTTGCTTCAGATATTTTAAGCATGACTTGGGGGCTAAGATTCGATGAAGCAGGCATCAAAAATTCAGAAAAAATTCTTTTACAGTTTGCAAAAGAGCATATAACAACTAAAATTATAAATGGAACCCTTAGTGAAAACGAAGAGTTTACTTTGATGACTTCAACTCAGCCGCAGTCCTGTCCTTATAACCCTTCGACCCTTGTCGAAGCAAAGTTTGCAGAATATGAAGTTGAACTATTAGATTTAAATAAATCTATCGCTAAATCAAAAGTTAATATTGATATACCAGGAGAAATTGAAAGCCCAACTGTTTTCATTTCTTACTCATGGGATGATGATGACCATAAGAAATGGGTACTAAATCTCACCAAGCGACTTTTTGAGAAAGGTATTAATGTTTTACTTGACCAACTTGAATTGGGCCCTGGGAAAAACATGATTTATTTTATGGAGTCTTCTATACCAAAATCAAAAAAGGTATTAATCATTTTCACGCCAAACTATAAATTAAAAGCAGAGAAAAGAGAGGGTGGAGTTGGATTTGAATATTCAATATTGAATGCAGAACTATACACCAAAATTACTTCAAACGATAAGTTTATTCCTATATTAAAATCAGGCAGTTTTTTAGATAGTGTTCCGGCATTCATGCAACAGTTCATCGCAATTGATATGACAAAGGAAGAAGATTTTGAAGTGAGATTTATTGAACTGTTTTATGCAATTTATGACAAACCTCAAATTGAAAAACCTGAAACAGGCAGTAATCCTTTTATAAGTAATCCCAATGTCGCAGGACAGTTGCCAAACGAAAAGCTGTAAGGCGTAGTAATGAGGCGAACGTTTGTGCCCGGCTTCCGAACCTGCGGCAGACCCTGCCCGTTGTAGGCGAGTATAAGACAATACCATACGAACTCAAAACTTTAATCCGCCGACATTTGTTTCTCTCCCCAACTTCTCATTTGACTGATAAAAGGAATCAATTCCCTTCCTGTATCGGTAAGTGAATATTCCACTTTCGGTGGTACTTGTAAATAAACTTTTCTGCTGATTAGTTCATCGGCTTCCAATTCTTTTAGCGTTTGAGTAAGCATCTTTGGGGTAATACCCACCACAGCCCTGCTTAATTCTCCATACCTGAGACAACCTTCTCTCAATACCCATAAAATTCTCCCTTTGTATTTTCCGCCTATTCGTTGAAATGCATAATCAACAGCACAATGTGCCTTTTTTACTTTTTTCTTCATTATTTAAAAAATTAAAATACTGGTAACCAGCATTACTATGGTTTTGGTATGTAGCCTACTTTATTGTACGTACTTGTCATGAAGGTAGTAAACAGCTTTATTTGCAAAAAACCTTCCATACAATAAATCAGAAAAAATGAATACAGCAGTTAAAAGAGTACTTTATTTTCCAATAACAAAAATTATCATCGGGATTGTAGCCTGTTTTTCTCTATTTGTGGTTATTCAAAACTTTGTATTAAAACCATTTTTTTATAGCATTATTCCAGCTAAAAGTATTGCCGACCCAATTATTATTTTTATTTCATCCATACTGTTATTAGTTAGCTATTACTATTTATTCCGTTTATATGATAAAAGAAAAATTACCGAACTATCCCTACAATATTTACCCAAAGAAATGTTTGGGGGTTTTGCATTTGGTTTTTTGACCATTTCATTATCTATTTTCATTTTGTACTTATCAGGCCACTACCAGGCTTTTAGTATTACCACTACTCACTACTCAGCAAGGTTATTCACTGTAATACTATTTGCGGCTTTAGTTGAAGACCTATTTCATAGGGGATTAATCCTAAGAGTATTGGAAAATTGGTTAGGTACTAACATAGCCATTGTTATTGCAATGTTGGTAGAATTGCAACATGTTTCCAATCCCAATTTCAAAATATTTGATCTGTTATTATATTTGATTTGGGGGTTTACGATGGCTATGCTATTTATCTATACTAAAAGAATATGGCTACCTTATTTCTTCCATATAGGCTGGAATTTTGCTCAGCCTTTTTATGGCTCCAACCTCACAGGGGCAAATGATTTTGGCAGCATCATTCAATCGAAATTTACGGGTCCTGAACTATTAACTGGTGGTGCATTTGGAATTGAAAATTCAATTTTCACTTTATCTTTTCTATTATTAATCGGGATAGTATTCTATTATCTTGCCAAAAAGGAGGGCAAAATTGTAAAAGGCAAACTGTTTAAAAGGTGAATTTAAAAGATGCTGTTGTAATATAAGCTCCCTTATTTTAGTATCAGTTGGAGTTAGCGTTTTTTAAGTTATACCACTTTTTGTTTTGGTACAGTTTAGCAACTATCAGATTTTTAATCCTCCGCTTTCAATCTATTTTTGACCTATGACAAATTATGAACGAATAGCCAAAGCGATTGAATACCTGCGCCTTCATTTTAAAGAGCAGCCTTCGCTGGAAGAAGTTGCCAAAGCGGCTTATTTAAGCCCCTTCCATTTTCAGCGTTTGTTTAATGAATGGGCAGGTGTGAGCCCCAAGAAATTTTTACAGTTTTTAAATGTGGAATATGCCAAGGGTTTACTGGCAAAGCAATCTACCCTGAGTGATGTAGCTTTTGAAACCGGGCTTAGCAGCACCAGCAGGC
>CAZDHQ010000539.1:0-3937 GCA_964505135.1 uncultured Ferruginibacter sp. | reverse complement strand
CAACACTTGATGCTGGTGGCCGTTTTTTTAAAACTGTTTCTTATGATACACCGAAGGAAACAATTGATAGTTTAAATAATAGCAAGCCGCACATAGCAGTGTATGTGCCAGTAAGAAAACGCTGGAGCAATAAAAGAATTGAAAAAGCATGTAACAAAGCATACGAGCAATATGTAAACAGCATACCGCAGGAAGATAGGGTCTGTTTTGATTTTTCCACGCCGCTTTTTGTTGGAGACTATGCATTGGTTTCTCTTAATAAGACTGGTAGAGGTGCCACCTATATATTCAAAAAAGTAAACGGTTCCTGGGATAAAATTTTCGTGTTTGAACGATGGGTAGTTTAAAACACTTGTATGTTACCGATATTAATCAAACCAAATGACCTTTTACGAAAGTCAAATAAAAAAGTTAGGCAGTATAGTATATGCTAACCAGTACCAGTTGGATACGGTGATAGCTACCAGGAATTACATCATCAATCATTTTGATAAAGAATTGAATTTAGACCTGCTGGCGCATCTTCGCTTTACCTCCAGGTTTCACTTACTGCGTTTGTTCAAAAGATATTATGGTCAAACACCGGGGCAATACCTTATTGATGTTAGAATTGAACAATCAAAACTGATGCTGAAAAAGGGCGCCAGTGTTAGCGATGCCTGCTATGCAGTAGGCTTTGACAGTCCAGCCTCTTTTAGCACCTTGTTTAAAAGCAGGACAGGTCTTGCTCCTTCTGCCTTTCAAAAAAAGTCAATTTTCGCAAAGCAGGATTAAGTTGTGTTTTCAATCTTTGCGCCAGCAATTAAAATCTACATACACACATGAAGGTAAAAATAATCAGCATTCCGGTGCTTAACCAGGAGCATGCACTGACATTCTACACATCTGTATTGGGCTTTATAAAAAAACTGGATGTTCCGCTTGGTGGCGATAGCCGCTGGTTAACCGTAGTGAGCAGTGAAGAACCAGATGGTCCGGAAGTTTTATTGGAACCATCACCCAATCATTTTGAACCTGCTAAAACTTATCAAAAAGCATTGCTGGATGCAGGCATACCTTACACACAGTTTAATGTAGAGAACCTGCAGCAGGAATATGAAAGGTTAACAAAACTGGGCGTATCATTTAGCGTAGTCCCCACTGAAATGGGCACGGTAAAAATTGCTGTATTCAATGATACTTGTGGTAACAATATACAGTTGGTGCAGATGCTCTAGGTTTAATTCTCTGGCAGCATGTACACAATTTAATTGGAGGGAGAATTACCATCTCCTGCCGGGGAAATTATTTAGATAGATGGTTTATGAATGTTGTCAGCATTACCGTCATCACAATAACTACATGCACCACTAACCAAATCCTTTGCCACATGGGTCTTTTATTAAAAGCCTGTGACTGATCAAAAGGATCAAAGGCCAAAGAGATACCGCCAAAAATCATAAAGTTGGTGTAATCTTTAACGCATAAAAATATAATGGCTGCAATTACAAATACTCCATAGATCAATTTGTTGGGTAAATGTCTTGCTGTTTGTGTTTGTTTTTCCATAATGCTATTATTGTTCTGCTTTAAGATTGTCAATGTTTTGTTTTAATTGTGCTGCGTATTGCCCAAAAGCTTTTTTGTTCAACCACCTGGCCAGGTATATGCAGATGGGCACCAATATTGCAATGGTGATTACCAATGTAACAATCATGATCGGTTTACTCATCACCACGTCAATTGGTTTGCCTGCACCCAGTGAGCCGCCAATCATAAAGCCTCCTGCGGCGCTTACGGGATAAATCAACAAGGCAGCTTTTTCCTGTACTTTGATCCAGCTTTGTATCCCTTCATAATGTCTTTCCATTTCCTGCAGGAGTGTATTGTGCGGCATCGGCTTTTTCATTTCCCTGTATAAAAGCATCGCTTTCGCAATTGCCCACACCGTAAACAGGAATACAATCCCGATGCAAACCAGTACCTGCCATACGGGGAATTTTATCAGCACCAGCACATATCCTGCGGCTATTACCAGGCCCCATACCGAGTTGATCAATAGGTTGCGTTTTATTTTTTCTAACGGATCTTTCGATTGGGTAGCAACCACCCCTTTTTGTATCAAAGAAGATAAATCCTCATCTCCCTTATCCATCTGCTTCCATTGTTCTTGCAGGTTCATCTTTCTGTTTTTAAAATGTTACTTAATGTTTGTTTAATGCGGTGCAGCTTTACCGCCACATGGTTATTGCTGATACCAATGGTAGTAGCAATCTCTGCATTTTCATATCCATCCAGGTGCATGGAGATAATGGCCCTGTCTGTTTCTGGCAGCATTCTTATTGCCTGCTGAATGCTGCCTGTTTGAAATTGCACTGGGCCTGTGTGATAGATATCTGTAAAGGATTCCAGGGATGCTGCATAGTCAACTACCTGTGTTTTTCTTTTTTGCGTAAGGATGGTATTGAGCGATACCCTGTACAACCAGGTGCTGAATTTGGCATCGTTTCTAAATTGATGATAGGTTTTCCATGCCTGGAGCAAGATCTCCTGGTACAGGTCTTTTTTTTCCTCACTGTCTGCAGCATACAGCGAAACCAGTTTATAAATGATACCCTGGTTTTGCCGTACCTGTTCTAAAAATTCTTTTTCGCTCACTATCGTAAATTTTGAGGCGTAACAGTGTAGCCTGCTTTTTTTAATTGTGCTACCAATCCATTCGGCCCTGCCAGGTGTAGTGCACCCACTGCAATAAAGTTAGATTGTTTATTCAGCAGCGATGGCAATTGTTTCATCCAGTCATTGTTGCGTTGGGTGATCAGGAAATCCATGTCGCCACTGCTTTGCAAGGTTTGCTGGTAGATATTGTAAATTTTCTCCAGGTCATTTTCAAAATAGATACTGATCAGTTCATTGCTTAACTGCTGATTTTTTTCTTTGTTGCGTACAAAAATTTGCAGCATGGCAGCCTGTGCTTCATCTGAAATACTGTTGAATAACAACTCCATCTGCTGCGTTACTGTTTCAAGCGGCCTCACTGTTTTACCTGTGGCCTTGCTCTTGCTGGCAAAGAAAGCGTCCAGTGGTTGACCGCTATATTTCTTTAACAGTGCCTGGTTGTCTTTCATTATTTGAACCATGGATAGTGTAAGCATTACCGTCATCGGTTTTAAAATATTCATTTGTTCAAGGCCCTGACCAATGCTCGCTTTTAGTTCAGCATCCAGGCTATCAGCAAAAGATTTATCAAAAAAGTTTTTTAGTTGTTTGTTTTGCAGCAATGCCTTTGCATTGGCCGCCACCAGTTCAGCTGAATCCATTACTATTTCTACCACGGTATTTTTTGCTTTATTAAAAGCGTTTAACACTGCAGGTGTTTCATACAGGTAACTATCATTGATAAGGTGATAGGTTCCAAACAGCCAGGATGTATCTTTTATATCTTTTCCGGTAATGGAATAGAATACGCCGGGCCTTGCCTGTGCAATGGTTTTTGTATTCAATAGTGGTACAAGCAAGAGCACAGCACAGGTTTGTTTAATGATAGATCGTTTCATTTTTAGTTTTTTTGAACGTTAACTAATCCCCGGGGTAGATTGCAATTAATAAGTAGCAGAAGGGGGGCTGGAATTACAGGAACTGAATTTTTTTTCTAATTTTTTTTGACTGGTTTAAAAACTTACCTTAGAGCAAGCCCCTTACTTCGGTAACGATGGAGTATAAACGATAAAACAACAGCAACCATGATTGATATTGAAACCATAAAACAACATTACGCTACCATGCTGGATAGCCAATTGGTAAACACTTTAAAGCAAGATGGCATTACGCTGCTGCCCGAAGCATATGCTGCCCTAAAGACTGAATTTCAAAAAAGACATCTGGATCTTTCTTATTTTGATGAAATTGAAGAACAGAAAAGAGCCATTCATGAGGCAGCAATGCAGAAGATTAGGGA
>CAZDHQ010000538.1:0-3942 GCA_964505135.1 uncultured Ferruginibacter sp. | reverse complement strand
AAAGGCTACCAGAGTGATACAGATTTAACCGTGGATGAATTAAAAGCATTGGTAGTTGATTATAAAAAGACAATTAAGAAAGTATTAGGTGCAGATTTCCCTGATGATCCATACGAACAAATGTGGGGTGGTATCGGCGCTGTGTTTGCAAGCTGGAATGGTAAAAGAGCCATTGAGTATCGCCGCATAGAAAAGATTCCGCATGAGTGGGGTACTGCTGTAAACGTACAGGCAATGGTATTTGGTAACATGGGCAATGATAGCTGCACTGGTGTTGCCTTTACAAGAAATCCAGGCTCTGGTGAAAATAAATTCTACGGTGAATATTTAGTAAATGCACAAGGTGAAGATGTGGTTGCAGGTATCAGGACTCCGGCTCCCGTTAACGAGTATTCGAAAAATGCACAGAGTGAACATTTCACTACGCTGGAAAAATTAATGCCTGTTCAATACAAAGAATTGTATGGCATCCAGAAAAAACTGGAACAGCATTATCATGACATGCAGGATATAGAATTTACTATTGAAAAAGGTAAACTATACATGCTGCAATGCCGTGTGGGTAAGCGCAATGGTGTAGCCGCTGTACGCATGGCCACTGAAATGTTCAAGGAAAAACTGATTGATGCTAAAACAGCCATCATGAGAGTGGGTCCAAACCAATTAGTTGAATTGTTATTGCCAATGCTTGATCCAAAAGCAGAGCAGCTAAGCCCTGTAATTGCAAAAGGTTTACCTGCTGGTCCTGGTGGTGCAAAAGGCCGTGTGGTATTTTCTTCTGAAGATGCTGTGGCATGGGCTGCTAAAGGTGAAAAAGTGATTTTGGTAAGAGAAGAAACATCACCTGAAGATGTAGACGGTATGCACAAAGCACAGGCGATTCTTACAACAAAAGGTGGCATGACCTCACATGCTGCGTTGGTTGCAAGAGGCTGGGGAAAATGTTGTATAGTGGGATGTGGTGATATTGAAATTCATGCCGATGCTAAAAACTTTCATGCCAAAAATGGTGTGGTAATAAAAGAAGGCGACTGGATTAGTTTGAATGGAACAAAAGGTGTGGTATATGAAGGAAGTCTTCCATTGGTTGATATTGATATTGACAAGAACCAGTCTTACAAAGACCTGATGAAGCTGGTGGACAAAACCAAACAGATTGGTGTACGTGCTAATGCTGAAACACCGGAAGATGCCGTGCATGCTGTGAAGTTTGGCGCAGAAGGTATTGGTTTGTTCCGTACAGAACATATGTTTTATGGCGAAGGAAGTGAAGAACCATTGTTCCAGTTGCGTAAAATGATTGTGAGCAAAACAGAAAAGGAAAGAAGAGAAGCGCTGAATGGCTTGTTTAAATATGTGAAGAAAGATGTGAAAGATACATTGAGTGTAATGAATGGACATCCTGTTACCATTCGTTTGCTTGATCCGCCACTGCATGAGTTTGTTCCACATGACAAAGAAAAATTGAAACAATTGGCTAAGGAGTTAGGCATTAGCATTGGCATGCTCAACAGGCGGGTACTGGCATTACATGAAAACAATCCAATGTTGGGTCATCGTGGCGTACGTTTAGGTATCAGCTATCCTGAAATTACCGAAATGCAGGTGAGGGCCATCTTTGAAGCAACAGCTGAGTTGACCAAAGCAGGTAAAAAAGCATTACCTGAAATTATGATACCAGTTACCGTTATTGCACACGAATTGCGTCACCAGAAAGAAATTGTTGATAGAGTATATAAAGAAGTGTGTGAGAAAATGGGCGTAAGAAAGATACCATACCTGTATGGCACCATGATTGAAACACCAAGAGCTGCTTTAAGAGCTGAGTACATGGCAAATGTTGCAGACTTCTTCAGTTTTGGTACCAATGACTTAACACAAATGAGCTTTGGTTTCAGCCGTGATGATATTGGTGGTTTCTTACCAAAATACCTCGATCTGAAAATCTTACCTGATGATCCATTTGTAACCATTGACCAGGAAGGTATTGGCCAATTGATAAAAGTGGGTACAGAAAGAGGCCGCATCAATAAACCCAATTTAAAAGTTGGTATTTGTGGTGAACATGGTGGTGATCCTGAAAGTGTGAAGTTCTGCCACCGTATTGGAATGAACTATGTAAGCTGTTCTCCATTCCGTGTACCCATTGCACGTTTGGCAGCTGCACAGGCAGCAATTGAATATCCACGAAAAAAATAAAAAAATTCATCCTTAGAAAAACTGTTGAGCCCGGTAAATTTTTTACCGGGCTTTTACGTGTATCACCTGTATCATATTAAATAGTGATATTAATCATTTACAGCAGCAACCTTATACAGTAGCTTCGTTATCTCTCTAAATAGTACAAGGCTATATGGAACAACATGCCAGTACTTATAATTTCTTGCTAAGCCATTTTTATCACCCAATAAAAATCCAGGAGAAGTATTTATGAACAGCACTATAGCCGTTCCTGCTAAGGAATTGTCCAAAACTGACCCTCGTGTAAAATTAATTGCAGCAAAACTGAAGAAGGAAAATTATAAACCAGATGCATTAATAGAAGTACTACATACGGCTCAGAATGCTTATGGATACCTGCCTATGGATGTATTGAAGTATATCAGTAGTTCCTTACATCTTCCACCTTCCAGGGTATACTCTACCGTTAGTTTCTATCATTTCTTTTCTCTAAAATCAAAAGGTGAACATACCTGCCTTGTTTGTACTGGTACAGCTTGTTATGTGAAAGGGGCGCAGGCAATACTGAATGAGATAGAAAGACAAACAGGTTTAAAGGCTGGAGAGGTTTCAGCAGATAATAAACTGGGTGTTCAGGTGGCAAGATGCATCGGCGCATGTGGCCTTGCACCTGCGGTGGTATTAGATGATGAAGTGCAGGCAAAAGTGAAGCCGGAAGAAATAATGCATAAGATCAACGAAAAAATGATGGCGATATGAACAGGCAAGATTTAAAAACAATCATTTACGCAGAAAAGAAAAAGGACGAGACCAATAAGGCCAAACACAAAATATGTGTGTGCTGTGGCGCCGGCTGTATTTCATCAGGCTCTGAAGAAGTAATGAAAAAGCTGCAGGAAGAAATTAAAACACGTGGCCTGGATAATGAAGTGGAAGTGATACCCACAGGCTGTATGGGGCCTTGCAACCAGGGGCCGCTAATGAAATTCTTGCCTGAATACAACATGTATCAAAAAGTGGATTGCAGTAATATACACGCCATTGTGCAAAGCCAGTTGGTTGATAAAAAGCCAATAGAAGATTTGCTTTTGTTTGCTGATTCAAGAGAGCAACCATTCTTAGATGCAAGAGAAGATCCGTTTTATAAAAAGCAATTAAAAATTGCATTGAGAAATTGCGGTCATATCAATCCTGAAAAAATAGAAGATTATTTAGTACACAATGGATACCAGGCATTGGATAAAGTACTGTTTGAAATGAATCCTGAAGATGTGATTGCAGAAGTAAAGCAAAGCCGTATCCGTGGCCGTGGTGGTGCAGGCTATCCTACAGGATTAAAATGGGAAACGGTTTATAAATACGTAAATGATCAAAAGTATGTGATATGCAATGGTGATGAAGGTGATCCCGGTGCATTTATGGACAGGAGTGTGCTGGAAGGAAATCCTCACCGTGTATTAGAGGGAATGGCTATTGCCGGTTATGCAATCGGTGCCAGTAAGGGGTATGCATATATACGTGGAGAATATCCTTTGGCAATTAAAAGATTTGAACTGGCTATTAAACAGGCAAAAAAAATCGGTTTGCTTGGAACGAATATTTTAGGAACCAACTTTTCTTTTGATGTAGAAATAAGAATTGGTGCTGGTGCATTTGTATGCGGTGAAGAAACAGCATTGATTGCATCCATAGAAGGAAAGAGAGGAACACCAAGACCAAGACCACCATTCCCTGCTGAGTCTGGCTTGTGGGGTAAACCTA
>CAZDHQ010000537.1:0-3944 GCA_964505135.1 uncultured Ferruginibacter sp. | reverse complement strand
CGGCATATAATACGGCAAGGAGGATCCCGTTTCCATAATGGGCTGCTACTCCATAGGCCATTCCCAATCCGGTTTTAGCACCTAAAATACCAGGTATATCCCACCACTGTCCAGTCATTATTAAACCAAAAAGGTCAAATAAAAGTGTGCCGGCTATTCCAGCCAGGATTGCATTTTTCCAGTTAATTGTGTTCATAATTGTATTTTTTTTGTTTTTAATTTAGTGCCGGGGCAGCGGGAAAATCTACAGGTATATTGGTCACCTTGTGTAGGTAGTTAGTAATCGTTTTTTCTCCTACTGCGATGATGGTGTCAACCAGGGACTCATTGGTATAACCTGCAGCATAAAACTGCTCTATTTCATGATCGCCGATTTGTCCCCTGTTGAGGGTAATTGACATAGCCAGTTTTACCAACTTATCCAGTTTCTGGTCAAACGAAGCGGCACCCTTACGCAATTCCAGTATCTGATCATCAGAAAATCCATTCATTTTACCGATCGCGGTATGAGCAGCCAGGCAATAAGTACATCCATTGATTTGGCTAACTACCAGGTTAATGGCTTCTTTCTCCTTATTAGTCAGGACGGTTTTACCATTGGCAAACTCCAGGTAACGACCAAGGGCATTCTCGGAATAGGCATAGGTTGCATATATATTAGGAACAAAGCCTAATTTTCCCTTAATGCCGTCAAAAATCGCCTGGTTAGCAGGCGAAACGTCTTCTCTTGTTGGAACTTTAAATTGTTTCATGTTGATTATTTTATAAAGCAAAACTACTCTTCGGGATAGCCTTAGAGAATAACAGTTTGACATGATTAGTTGTCAATTTTTCCAACCTAATATTCAATTTGTACGGTATCCTTTTTCAATTTCTGGTGGAAAATATGAGACGAATAAGTATATCAGTTCATAAAAAAGGCAGAAATAATGTAAGGAATTTTGGCATTCAGCGTCTATAGTTGGATAAGTTCACCATTTCTTCAATCGATATTTTACCTCCAGATATAGCCCCCTATAACCATAAATCAGCCTATATGACTTTTCATGGTCCAGCAAATGAATATTTGATACTCTCGGAAATCACCCATTCAGATGGCAATGTGTTAAGACATAAAATTGAACATGGGTTGACAATTATCTGGAATAAGGGTAGAGATGCTTCCTTCAGAATTGACCATATTACCTATCCCATCAAACAGGACCAGGTATGTTTTCTTACAGAATTTCACACCGTAGAACCTGTCTCTTTCGATGAGTTGAGAATTATCCGGTTCAATAGTGGCTTTTATTGTATCCTTGATCATGATAGTGAAGTGGGTTGTAAAGGCACCCTATTTTTTGGAGCCGCCCAGGTACCTCTTATTACCGTAAAGAACGAGGAGGCGGACAAGTTCGAAACACTCTGGAAGATGTTCAAAATTGAAATGGAGTCAAAAGACAATCTGCAGATTGAAATGCTTCAAATGATGTTAAAACGCCTGTTAATACTCTCTACAAGAATATATAAGCAACAAAATACCATATTGGATACACCGGCAAACAAGATGGAATTATTGAAAATGTTTAATTATTTGGTTGAGAGCCACTTTAAAGAACATCACGATGTAGCTTTTTATGCCTCCCAATTGAATAAAACGCCCAAAAGTATCTCCAATCTATTTCTTACCAATGGAAATAAATCCCCGCTGGTGATAATTCAGGATAGAATCATGCTGGAAGCCAGACGTCTTCTGCAAAAAACGAACATGCCTGTCAAAGAAATATCATATATCCTGGGATATGAAGACATTCAAACATTTAGTCGGTTTTTCAAATCAAAGGAGAAAATGTCTCCTATAGCCTATAGACAACAAACAAAAGATCTCATACATTCTACACAGTAAAAAGAATATTCGAAATAAAACCTCCCTAATTCAGTCACCCAGAATTAGCGGAACCCGGAAAATGAATTTTACCATTCTCAACAGAAGGAGGATTGTTTAAAAAATATAATTTCCGCAGAATCCTAATCCCGGAAATTTATTTCGAACTGCAGAATCCAACTGTCTATCAAAAAGAAGCGTGAACGCAAAACTCTGGACCGACTATAAGAGTGATCCTAAATCACTTACACCTATATACCGTTCAGCAACAAATCCCTCTGCATACTTGACATTTATGGCTCGCCCAAATATCTGATTGGTGGCTTCAATCTGTTTGAGCAGGGCAATACTTCCAGCGGGCATACGGTCCAATGCTGTTACAAACTGTGACCTGTAAGCTTTGATCGTCTTCATTTTCATGGCAAAATGCTCACTGATATCAACTACAAAACTGGGTGCTACAAAATAGTCTTGAATATAATGATATACACCAGCCGGTCTCCATGGTTCCTGCCACTCACCGTCATTTTCAGTACTGAACTTCCTCAAGCCAGAGAGAAAACAGGAATCCCTAACCAACTTGGCAGCCTCGCCATGATCCGGGTGTCTGTCTATAAAAGCATTGGCCAGAACTATCTTCGGCCTGTACTTTCTGATAACCCGAACCACCGTTTCCCGGTTAGTTTTACTGCTAAAGATATTGCCATCCCCAAGATCTAACTGCTCCCGCATACTAACCCCCATAATATCGGCTGCCCTTATGGCTTCCTTTGCCCTTTGGCCAACAAGTCCATGGCTACCCATTTCACCTTTTGTAAGATCAACTATTGCCACTTTACCACCCCGATCAACGGTTCCAATAATAACACCTGCAGCTGCACATTCGACATCATCAGGATGTGCGCCAAATGCCAGAATTTCTGTTTTAAACATAGGAATAACTGTTATAGGTAAAGAACAAATGATCCAAATCCTTAATTTAAAAATGGCACTTTTAGCCTCTCCAGCACTAGTATCCGGCAATTACGCGACACTTTAGGGATTGTACTTTTGAAATATAATAGTTGCTATATGCCCTCCAAATCCAAACGTATTGTTCATAGCAATATTTACCTGCTTGGTTTTCGAATGCCCTAATACAAAATCAAAATGATCTGCATATTCTTTAACTAATGTTTGGGTATTAATGGTGGCCGGAACAATATTTTCTCTTACAGATAGGATGCTGACAATACTTTCAACTGCTCCCGCAGCCCCCAATAAGTGCCCGGTCATGGACTTCGTTGAACTAATGGACAAGTCTGGTCTATGTCCAAATACACGATCAAGCGCCTTTAATTCACTCATATCACCCAAAAGGGTAGAAGTAGCATGTGCATTGACATAATCAACTGCATCAGCACTGATACCAGCTTCCACAATTGCGTCCATCATTCCAAGAAAAGCACCCTCTCCATCTGGATGAGTTCCGGTTAAATGATAGGCATCTGCCGCCATTCCAGTTCCGATAATTTCGGCATAAATGGTTGCATTTCGGCTTATCGCACTTTGAAGACTTTCCTATGGCACCTGCCCCTTCCCCTATCACAAACCCATCCCGGGTGATATCAAAAGGCCGCGACGCAGTCTGTGGAGAATCATTATTGGTAGAAAGAGCCCTTGCAGCATTAAATCCACCCACTGAACTTTCATTTATCGCAGCTTCTGACCCCCCCGCAATAATGATCTCGGCCTTACCAAGTCGGATATAATTGACCGCATCAATAATCGCGTTGTTGGAAGAAGCGCATGCAGAAATTGTACTGAAATTAAGCCCTCTTAAACCATACCGGATCGAAATAATACCTGAAGGAATGTCAGCAATTATTTTAGGAATAAAAAAAGGGCTAAAAACAGGTTTGCCATTGTTGTTGACAAATTCAACTACCTGCTCCTGGAAAGTCTGGATACCTCCATTCCCGGATCCCCATATCACTCCAATCCTGTTTCGGTTAAGTTTATCAAATTCCAGGCGCGCATTAGCCATAGCTTCTTGTGCAGCGGCAACGGCGTACTGGGTAAACAAATCATACTTCCTAAG
>CAZDHQ010000536.1:0-3946 GCA_964505135.1 uncultured Ferruginibacter sp. | reverse complement strand
ATAAAAATGGAAGAGATTTACCCATGACGATGATGGCATGGGTGTATCCTGATGATGAACAAAATTTTGCAGATATCATTGCAAAAGGAGACTGGAACAGTTTGCAGGTAAAAGGCAGCAATGCTTTCATCAACTTTTATGCAACCGGGTGGGAAGGCCATGAAGCTACCGTGGCTGTGCCGCCTAACTGGAATCATCACTGGCATCACGTAGCTGGTGTGGCAGATGGTGTGTACTATAAATTGTATATAGATGGCCAATTGGTAGAAATTAAAAAGGGTGAGCCAAGAAATCCAAAAGGTGAAACAGGCAACGCCGATTATTCAGGCAGCTTATGGAATATCGGCCGCAATGAAACGGCTACTGACAGGGTGTTTCGTGGTTACATTGATGATGTGATGATTTTTAAAACTGCCTTGAGCCAGCAGCAGGTAAAGGATGTGATGCTGAGGAATTTTTAATGTTGACTAGTTAGTCTCTATTTACTTTTTCGCCTTTGTGCAAAAAGATCAAGGCTGCATAAAAAATAAACTTAGAAAATTAAATCGAACGATAAGATAAACATGACAAACATCAAAAAATTGAACCAACTCCTCACCACACTAGTAACCGTGTTGTGTGTCACACAAGCCTCTGCACAATACCAACCCACCTGGGAATCACTCGATACCCGGCCCGTGCCGCAGTGGTACAACAATGCCCGGTTCGGCATTTTCATTCACTGGGGCGTGTACTCCGTGCCGGCCTATTGCGCCAAAGGCAACTACTCCGAGTGGTACCAGAACACACTAACGGGCGGGGATAGTGCCACCACGCAGTATCACCGAAAAAAATTTGGCGACAGAACCTATTACGACCTGGCAAAAGATTTCAAAGCAGAATTGTTTAATCCTGATGAATGGGCAAAACTGTTTGAACAATCAGGTGCCAAATACATTGTGCTTACTTCCAAGCACCATGATGGCTATGCATTGTGGCCAAGCAAAGAAGCCAGCCGTGACAGGGGCTTTGCATGGAATGCCGCAGAGGTTGGTCCGCACAGGGATTTGCTCGGCGACCTGTTTAAAGCCGTACGTAAAACCAGTGTGCATGCAGGCATGTACTATTCGCTGTACGAATGGTATAATCCCATATGGCTGAGTGACAGATCCAAATATGTAACCGAACACATGTGGCCACAAATGAAAGAACTGGTGAACACTTACCAGCCTGATGTGATCTTTACCGATGGCGAATGGGATGCACCGGCAGAGACCTGGAAGAGCCAGGAGTTTTTAGCCTGGCTGTACAATGAAAGCCCGGTAAAAGACAGGGTGGTTACTTACGATCGCTGGGGCAGCGGCATTCGTTTTAAACATGGTGCTGTATACACGCCAGAGTACCAGCCCGATTTGGATGTGGAAGGCCATGCATGGGAAGAGAGCCGTGGTATGGGTTTCAGCTATGGTTACAACCGGGATGAAGATGCATGGGACTACAACTCTTCTCAAAGCCTGGTGTTGCAACTCATTGACAAAGCAAGTCGTGGTGGAAACTTTTTATTGGATATCGGCCCCGATGAGCATGGAAAAATTCCACCGGTAATGCAGGAGCGTTTGCTGCAGATTGGCGACTGGCTAAAGATAAACGGCGAAGCCATTTATGGTACAGAACGCTGGAAGCAAGTGGCACAATGGAGCGAAGGCCGCAGAGATTATACCAGTAAGAGCGGCGATATGCTGTTAAAAATCACATTGGATCCTGATCCTGGATTTGCTGTGAAAGAAGTATTCTTCACTTACAATGCGGTAAAGAATGATTTGTATATCATTCTCCCCAAATACCCCGGCAATAAGAAAGTTATTTTGAAGAACATGACGATACCTGCAGGTAAAGAAATGACTTTTCTCTCCACCAAAGAAAAGCTTACATGGAAACAATCAGGTGCTGATGTTGAAATTGAATTGCCAGAATTCAACCCCGAGAAAATAAAAAACACGGCAGCATACGCCATCAAAATTGCTGACTTCGGGAAATTTGCATCCAGGCCCACCATTGAAATCAATTACTTAAAAGCTGCATTGCATCCAACCGTGTCAATGAAAGCGAAGAGCAATGAAGTGATCCGCTACACAACGGATGGCAGTGAGCCTGTTGCTACCTCTGCTGTTTATACAAAACCTTTTGTGCTGGATAAAACTGCGGAGCTAAAGGCAATTGCGTTTGCAGAAGGCATGTTGCCCGGGCCAGCAGCAATCAGCAAAGCTATTAGTTATGAGTGGATGAATGCAGTGAATATAAAAGCACCACAGCCGGGAATCAGCTACCAATATTTTGAACTCAATGATAAGGCAGATCTCAATTCGATCAATACAGCAGTGCCGGTAAAGACGGGCATCACCAATGAGCTATCAGATAAAGTGAAGCTGCGGAAAGAACGGCTGGCATTGAGTTTTGAAGGCTTTATAAAAATCAGCAAAAGCGGCTTATATACCTTCTCCACTTTCTCAGACGATGGCAGTAAGCTGTTTATTGATGGTGTGGAGATTGTAAACAATGATGGTGAGCATGCGGCTTCAGAACTGTTTGGCAAAGCTGCTTTAAAATCTGGTTTCCATTCCATTAAAGTCACTTACTTTGGTAATGGAGATGTGAATGAATTAAAAGTAAACTGGCAGCCACCGGGCGGAAAAAATGAATTGATACCGGGCAGTGTGTTGTTTCATCAATAACATCCACATAGTTAACACAAATAAATAACAGAAATCATCATAAAGAATAGTATGAAAAAAATAAGTTGCTTGTCTATTTGTCTGATCGCTTTTACAGCGCTGTGTAATGCACAGTCCGGCAAAAGCAAACTGGAAGTTGATTATGTAAATCCGCTGATCGGTACGCCCTATGCAGGTTTCAAGAAAGGCCTGGATGGTGGTGGCACCGTACCTGCTGTAGGCTGGCCTTATGCCATGACCAACTTTTTGGCACAAACAGCAGAACCCAAAATGGGGCTCAATGCTTATGTGTATGAAGAGAATTCCATCATGGGCTTTTTGGCATCGCATCAGCCAACGGTGTGGATGGGCGACTATGGCTATGTATCTGTGATGCCCCAGGTTGGTGAATTAAAATTGTTGCCTAAAGAGCGGGCATTGTCATTTGAACACAGCGATGAAGTAGTTCATCCCTACTACTATTCGGTAAAATTGAATGCAGGCAATAGCCAGCAGATAAAAGGTGAAATTGCAGCTGCATCAAGAGCTGGTATTTTTCGTTTTACTTTTCCTGCATCGCAGCAATCAAGGCTTATCATACAGGGCATTGACCTGAACCCGGAGCTGGCAGATCCTTCCAACGATTATGAACCAAGAATCAAAACCATCAAAGGCTATGTAAAAATTGACCCGGCAAAGAACGAGATCACTGGTTACAATCCTGATCGCATGTCTGCACAGATTGGACCTGAAAGGCCCAACTTCAAAGGGTATTTTGTGATACAGTTTGATAAAAAAATCAAAAGCTTTGGTACCTGGGACAATGCTACGGTAAACGCTGCTTCACTTGAACAGTATGGAACAAGGATGGGTGCTTATATCAACTTTAGCACAAAGGCTGATGAAGTCATTACCGTTCGTGTGGGCACTTCATTCATCAGCCTGGAACAGGCAAGAGCCAACATGGCCAAAGAAATTACCGGTCGCAGTTTTGAGCAGGTGGTTACCAACACTAAAAATATTTGGCAGCAAAACCTGCAGTGCATGAAACCTGCAGGCATTACCGAAGATCAGAAAGCAATCTTTTACACAGCGCTTTTTCATACCATGCAGTTCCCGAGGGAGATGAGTGAGTACGGCAGGTATTACAGCGGCTTTGATGACAAGGTTCATAACGGCAGTTCTTACACCGACTACTCTTTATGGGATACTTATCGTGCCCTGCATCCGCTCTTATTGTTTACGCAGCCCGATAG
>CAZDHQ010000535.1:0-3958 GCA_964505135.1 uncultured Ferruginibacter sp. | reverse complement strand
ATAGCAAAAAAATGGCTCCAAAACAATGTATCCCTTTGGGATGCTAATGCCTGGACGCACATACCAGGCTGGCAGCGGCTCTTACCGATATTCTATTAATGGACAAGAGAAGACTCCGGAGATTGCGCCGAATACAACAACAGCGGTATTTTGGGAATACGACGCAAGAATCGGTAGACGATGGAATTTAGATCCACGTCCAAATGTATCTATAAGTCCTTATAATTGTTTTGCGGGTAATCCAATATTTTACTTTGATAATAAGGGAGATTCAGTTGGGTTGGGAAATTTATACGAAAAAGATGTTAACGGCCTTTATAAACACACGAATGAAATATTTGCATTCGAGCTATTTGCGAAAACAAAAGAAGGTGAAAAATACATTCGTGATCGAGCTCACTCAGGATTCAAATTAAAGGGTGTATTTGTAAACGGCTTAAATATTGATGTTAAAACTGAAGGGGCAGAAAGTAAAAAAGGAATAGATATCAACTTGGATGTTGTGCCTGTTAACACAATTCAAAGTAACACAGGAGCTGGTAGAGCAAGAACTGGTGACTATAATACAAAGGATGGTAGGCTTAAATTGTCTTTCCAAATAGAAGAACAACCAGAATTGTCCACCGTCAAAGATTGGCAAGAGGCAAGAGATAAGATGTTAGAACATGTAGATGATTGGGCTCACGAATTTTATCTTCATGGTGATTTACAAGAGAAGAGATTCTTGTTCGGTTCAAAAATAAAATGGGATAGCCATAATCCGTCAAGTTGGATACCTTCAAAGTTTGGTGGAGAAAGTAATATTGGTTTTGACTTAAATAAATCGCAAGCCTATATTAATTCTCATCTTCAAACGATGCCACAATTGAGAGTCTTAAATGAAGTACAACAATTAAAAATTGTTTTCAACCAAGGATTACAGCCACACTCTTTGGATTATCTCTTTAAGAGAATAATGTTAAAAGGGCTTGGAATTACTACACTTGATTATTATGAAAGCATTCCAAAATATTAATGTTATGAGATTCTTTAAAGTTTGTTTCCTTTTACTTTTTATATCTGCCTGCCGTTTTTCTTCTGATAAAAAAAGCCAATTTGAAAGAAATTGGTATCGGGAAGCTGATTTTTCTCAAACATTTTCGGATACAGTACAAAACCCGTTTTGTACTATTCATGATTTGGTAAAAGTAGATACCGCAATCTTTGACAGTGTTTTTTTCAACATTGAAAACTTTGTATGGCATAGCTATGGCAAAGGTTATTTTCAAGTATTAAACCATAAGAAAACATTTTATGGCAAAAGTTATCTAGAAACTGTTAGATGTCGTTTTGCTATTGACACAATTAGAGAGGATGAAGCATCCATACTTATGTTTATTGAAAATTTTGGGCTTGTATATCAACAAGACGTAAAGAACAGAACAGCTTATTTATTAAAGGATATTAGTCGAGTGGATGACAAAAAACTCTTATTTAAAATGAATATTTATGAATTTATTAATGACACAACTTTCTTCCCAAAAATTTTCAGGATTGATAAATAGTTATCAAAGATGGTGTTCCCTGGTTGGTCTGAATTAGTTCATTTCAAAATATTAATGAGTACCGATACCCAAATAGCCATAAAAAACTTTGTCAGAAATTTTAATGTAATTTTCGGTGTTTTTTCATGAAGATTATCATAGACAGATTGTGTGTATCAACTCTTAGAGACTATTAAATACTATCTTATACAGACAGTTCATTGAATATCCCTTTGGGATGCTAATGCCGGGGCGTAATTACAACGCTGCAAACCGTGCTGATTATAGCTATGGCTTTAATGGCAAGCTGAATGATAATGATGTTAAGGGTGTAGAAGGTGGGCAGCAGGATTATGGCATGAGGATTTATAATCCGAGGGTGGGAAAATTTTTGAGTGTAGACCCCTTAACTAAAAATTATCCTTCTTGGAGCCCTTATCCTTTTGCAATGAATAGGGTTATTGATGGAATCGATATTGATGGACTTGAATGGATGGATTTCAATCATTCATTAATTTCCATAGCAGGATTGAAGTATGATACAAAGTTAAATAAAATCACTTCGTTTCAAACATTTTACAGAATGGATGAAAATATAAACCCTCCCGCTTTACTGGATGCAATTAAAGCAATACCTAACAAGTGCAACAATTGCATTGGCTATGAGCAATCAAGAGTAGCTACATTTACATTAAATAAGTTAAATCCATTGGTAAAAGCAGATACTGACGCTTCTGCAACAGATATGGAAACCCCAACACTAGCCAAACCACAAGATCATCAATTGCCTATTATTCCGAAAAACAAAAGGGAGGAAAGAGAACAAAGGAAAACTAAAAACTATTTTACTCCAGGTATAACGGCTGGCAATGCAAAAGTTTCAGGAATATTAAGCGCAATAGATTTAGGAGGGCAATTACTTGCTAATGTTGCTGATGAGAATGTTAGGAATTATATACAAAATGCACAGGTTGAATCTAAAGGGGTAGCTATTGCTGCAATTAATTTAATTCAAAGTGAGCTAGATAAAGGAACAAATTCATTAATACCGGCTAAATATAGAAATGAAGAATCTCTGAATCAATTAGCTAACTTTTTACTTTATGGTCAACCAATTACAACTTATGAAACAGATGATAAAGGAAACTTAAAGATTAACAATGAACTTACAGATATAGGAAACAAATTATTTTTACCTATTAGGGAGATGCGAGAAAAACAAAGGCAACAAAGCATACAAAATCAAATGCAAAGAAACAGGGCAGATAAGACCAGAGTAGTAAAAAAGAGATAGTATA
The DNA here is from genome assembly GCA_964505135.1 of uncultured Ferruginibacter sp. Taxonomy (GTDB): domain Bacteria; phylum Bacteroidota; class Bacteroidia; order Chitinophagales; family Chitinophagaceae; genus Ferruginibacter. The sequence continues at coordinate 1,137 of CAZDHQ010000535.1, read as the reverse complement.
TGAGAAATTTCAAAAGTAAATGGGTTCCCGCTTTTTTTGCTATCTCGTTAGTGTTTGCACAATGTAAGAATAATCAGACAACTCAAGAATCATGTGAAATCTTTATTAAAAACCTTTCCTTGAGGCTTTCTCAATGCAGCAGTAAGATAGATACAATTGATGCAATAAAGTTTTTTACAGAACAAAACAAAATTGAAGAATGCCTAAAAGCCTATTTATTTGTGGGAGACGTCTATGCAGAGATTAATGAAAATGCAAAAGCTATCGATTATTATAAGAAGGCTTTAAAAAAAGACACTGCAGCAATAATGCCTATTTATGATTTAGGTATCACTTTCTATGATGAAAATTTGCTCGATTCATCTATCCTATATTTGGACAAAGCTTTAAATAAAAAGATTGTTGGAGATTTCTTTGTTGATTACTCGAAAATTGAGTTTAAGAATAACACCACTGAAAGTGAGTTTGACGTTTCAAGTAATGAAATAATTTATCACCTTGGTCTATCTTATTATTACAGGAGAAATTTAAAGCAAGCATTATCATGTTTTGATTTTTTAGTAACGAATAACTACCGTATTGGTGATATTCTGATTTACAGAGGTGCAATATTTTGGGAAAACAAGAAAGTAAAAGAGGCTTGCGCTGACTTTCAAAGGGCAAAAGAATTAGGTAATCCTGAAGCTTCAGATTTTATAAAAAAGTATTGTTTGCAATAAATTGTTGATACGCAAACGTTCAATGAATTTCAAGTTGAAATCCTATAGTTTTATGATTTAGCGTCTTTGCCTCTATATCGATTGCGTGAATCAGCGTATTACCGACAATCTGAATCTTCCTATTTAGCAGGAAGCATACTTTAGTATTTTTTACCTTTTGTTGATTTTTTCGTGAAGCCGATAGTTGTCTATTGACCAACGATCACTTAAGTTTATTTTAACCAACTATATTCTAACGGGGGCAAAAAAGCCAATTGGCACCTTCTCACCTTCCATTTTTTGTCCATTTATTACTGTATCCCCTAAATTGTCCCTAAAAAATACTGGATTGCCTGCAAAGCAACTGTAAACTATTATATAGAGATTTGACTTTGGATCGACATTCCACCTTCTTCCAATCCTACTGTCATACTCCCAA
>CAZDHQ010000534.1:0-3961 GCA_964505135.1 uncultured Ferruginibacter sp. | reverse complement strand
AGCTACCGCATTAGGATCCTGTGCAGTACTGGCACTTTCAATGATAGTACGTGCCGCATAAGCACTACTCCAAGCTACACAGCTACCCTGGTGCCCCTGGTTCTTTCTATCAGGTGCAAACTTTGCCAGTGAAACCATTTCTGGCAAAGGGTTTTTTGTATTGTCATCTGCTAAGCCTTCATATACGCTTGCTTTTTTAAACTGCTGCGGATCAAGCATACCACCAGTAGTAAACTGCGTAACTGCGTTTGTTACCAGCGAAGAACAGGAACCGTTTCTCATTAAAAAATAACCGGCACCTAACAGTAACAGTAACACGAAAATGCCTTTGCCGCCTCCACCTCTGAAAAGCGTAAACAATAGTGGTAAAAAGCTAAGGATATTTCCGCCGCCACCACCTCCTCCTCCTCCACGGCGTGAACCAGAATCATCATTTTCATTATAGTCCTGTTGATCTTGTGGGTCATCCACCATTTCTAAAGCCATAAAGTAAGTTTTTGAAGGTTCTTAAAATGAGAAATAAATGTAATGAGTTTTTTGATATCTCATTAAAAGGCGAAAGAAACGGATGTTGATTGTTTGGCTATTTTCTTTTGATCAACCCAATGCTGGATTTTAAAACTTAACCAGGCACTGCCTGCGCCGATCACAGCACCTGCCAGCACATCAGACGGATAGTGTACCCCCTGGTACATCCTGCCATAAGCCACCGCAGTGGCCCATGCGTAAGAAGGCACAATCACATACCATTTGGGAAAAACAATGCTTAGGGAAGTGGCTGTATTGAAAGCCGAAGAAGTGTGACCTGAAGGAAATGAATAGGAATCTTCCGGCGTTCGCTGGATGATGAATGAATACTTCTCGAAAGGCCTTGGTCTTTTTATAATTCTTTTGAGACCTTGTGTTACGACAGTTGAAAGTAAATAAGCTCCCGCCATGTAATAAGATTGCTTGCGCAAGTTTTTATCATGCTTCATAAGCGATACAGTAAATAAACTTACCGGAGCTGCAATATTGATAATGACTACGCTATTAGAAGTAGTTTTAAAAAGGTCATCTTTAAAATTTGAACCCGATGCATTGATTGATTTCAAAATATCAATATCTGCATTTTGTGCGTTGACATTGGCTGAAAATAAAAACAGCATCAAACAAATGCATCCGATAAATTTCTTCATTCAAAAGATTTAATGCATGCAAGATAAGAAGCAGGATTAAATCAATTCTTATTAAGATGTGTGGTGATCGGAATATTTAATTTGATACTAAAATTGCGCCCCATATTGTAAACACCTGTTCTGCCGGTTACCATATTTTCTGCAGCATATTTTAGACGGCTCAGGTGATTTTGATACGCCACATCCGTTAAGTTATTACCGGCCAGGTGCAGGCTGAAAATGGTTTTGCCAGACGCCGAGGTAAAATCAGCTCCTACACCGGCATTCAGCAGGCTGTATCCAGGTGTTGCCGTTTCTGTATTGTAAGCAGTAAAAATTTTATTCTGATCGAAAGTGTTGTCCAGTTCAACTTTTGCATAAAAGTTAGCGACTGCCTTTCCTATCTTATTAAAGTTGCCTCTTAATTCGTTTATCAATCTTGGTGCAGGAATAAATGGTAAATATTTGGATGACTCGATAGGGTTTTTCAATTTGCCAACAGTATAAGAAAATGTATTTTCAAAATGTAGCCAGTCAAGCGGATGCGGATGCAAATCAAAACTGGCTTCTATACCTGACAAAGAAGCATTGGTTTGTGAAAATTTAAATGCGGTAAGTTCAGCGCCGTCCTGTAATACTAATGAATCTGTTCCGGCAGCATTTTCTAACTTCCTGTAAAAAATAAAATTGTTGAAGCTATTGTAGAAAGCAGAGAGATTAAAAGATATATGTTCTGTGTTGAACTCGATACCGCCATCCAATTGCAGGTTTGTTTCACTCTTTAAATTATCATCACCATATTCATAACGAATGGTTCCTTCATGTGCACCATTGGAAGCCAGCTCAGGAATACTTGGCGCCCTGAAACCTCTTGCCAGGTTGAGTTTTAAATTTACCTGCTTGCTTAACTGTGCTGTTGCACCCACGCTTCCTGAAAAATTAGCAAAGTATTTTTTAAAGCCTGGATTCTTTATATCTAAGCCATCCATCAGGTTATTGGCTGTGAGGTTACGGTTGTCAAAACGGAGGCCGCCACTGAATGTAAACGAGTGTAATGTTTTTTGTGTGTATAAGAATCCGCCTACATCAAACAGATCATAGTTAGGAATCAACTGTTCTACTCCTTTGTTCGTATTTTGTTGTTTCATTCCATTTACGCCAATAGAAGTTTTCCATCCATTTGTTTCAGGGAAATGAAACTGGGCCGTGTAGGTAATTGTTTTGAGTAAGAAATACAAATCTCTTTGATTAAGATTATCCGGGTTACCAAACTCTTCTCTCTGGTTTTGCTGGTAACCAACGTTTAGGGTTAACCGATTTTTTCCAAGCTTAAATGAGTTATCTGTTGCCAACTTAAAATGCCTGATATGCTGGAAGGGGACCAGTGGCGTAGTAGATTTAAAATCTGCATCAGTTGCTCTTGCTTCGTCACCGCCTGTGATAGGTTTTATAAAATATCCTTCTTCATCCCGTTCGCCTTCTATCAAGCCTGTCTTTAAATTGAAATTGCTAAACAGCAAATGACTGTATCCCCAGTTGCCGTTGTATCCTGCATAACCTCCCACATTATTTTGTGTGAACTTGGAATTGAAAACCCTGCCATCGTATTTGTTTCGGTAATCTGCAGCAGCTTCATTAGAGCTGTACAAATTCCAGTTAAAGCCACTTACGTTACCAGCAATATTCGCATTGATCAATCTGAGATTATTATTGGTTTGATAATTACTCAACACATTCGCCTTGATGGTATTATTTTCAACCGGCACATTGGTGATGATATTGATCACACCGGCAATAGCATCGCTTCCATAAATCAATGACGCCGGACCTTTCAATACTTCAATCTTACTCACACTCGATTCATCTATTTCAATTCCGTGTTCATCGCCCCACTGTTGTCCTTCCTGCCTTACACCATCGTTGATAGTTAGCACCCTGTTATAACCCAGTCCCCTGATCACCGGTTTTGAAATAGCGGGGCCTGTAGACAAAGTGGAAACACCCGGCTGCTTTGCCAATGCTTCTATAATATTGGTGGTAGCACTTTGCATCAAATCAGCCTTTTTTAACAGTGAAACCTGAAAGGGTGATTTTTTTAATTGGGTAGCCGCACCAGTTCCTGTGATAATCACAGCATCGTTCTCAACAGCAGTATGGATTAGTATATAATCTTTTTTTGTGTTTCCAGCTATTTCAATTGGTTCGGCAATGGTAGCATAACCAATATGTGAAATCTCAATCAGGTGTTTTCCTTCCGGCACATTATCTAATACAAAACTTCCATCGGCCTTAGTAATAGTACCAATTTTGATATCAACCAAATAAACGGAGACGTCTTTTAAAGGCTTTCCTGTTTTCTCTTCGGTAATAATGCCACTAAAGGTTCCTTTCAAATCAATTGAAGAAGGATGATTTACATGATGTGCAGATAGTTTAAATGATATTAATAGCAGCAGGTATATAAAAATTACTCTCTTGTTCATGTGAAAATTTTATGCAGTAAATGCGAACAGTTAACCGGCTATGAACCGGGAAAATCTGAGAATTGTTTTGAAGAGCCTTAAACTGCAGGAGGGCTTTTATTGCTTAAGTCAGCAGCAAAATAATCCAGAGAGAGAGTAACAACACCTATTTTATAATTCGTACTTATAATTACAGGTTCAATAAAAAAATTAGGGTAGGTGTCAACGTAGGGAGCATAAGTATGCTGGCAGATCTTACAGTTTTCACTCTGTAGATTATTGCCAGGAATTGTATTTGAAATTTTTACTACTGATGCTTTTGATCCGGGATCCTTGTGATGG
>CAZDHQ010000533.1:0-3962 GCA_964505135.1 uncultured Ferruginibacter sp. | reverse complement strand
CTATCCCGGTAAAATGGGTTGAGAGGTATAAAGTATGGATGAACAGGTTATCCTTCAAAAAGCTTAGCCACACCAAATGCAGCAGCAGCAGCCATTGCACCAATCAGCATCACTCTTATAGCACCTATCCATGGGTTAATACCGGTGACCTTGCTTTTGAAATAACCAAACACAAAAAGACAAAGCAGGGTAACGGCAACGGATATCTTTAACGCTTCTACTGAATCACTGATAAAAAAATAGGGACTTAAAGGAATAATGCCACCTGCAACATAGGATAGCCCAATATTGAGTGCACTCTTAGTGGCTCGTTTTGGATCCGGTTTCTCAAGACCCAGTTCATACTTCATCATAAAGTCAACCCAGCGATCCTTGTCCTGTGCAATTTCTTCAGTGGCCTTGTCCTGCAGTTCAGGACTTAAACCGATATTGGCAAAGAATTCTTTTGTTTCTGCAATCTCCCTGTGGCGCAGGTTTTCCACTTCATCATATTCTCTTTTTTGTTCACTGGCATAATGATCCTGCTCCGTTTTGCCGGCCAGGTAACCACCCAATCCCATGGCAATACTTCCGGCGCATATCTCAGCAATACCTGCAATTACGATGATGTTGCTGCTGCTAACGGCGCCGCTTAGCCCGGCAGCCAATGCAAAGGGAACAGTAAGCCCATCGCTCATACCGATTACAATATCGGTGAGCATTTCGGAACTTTTTAAGTGTTTTTCAGGATGATCGTGGTGGAGGTGTGTATCCATTGTCAGGAGTTAATTAAAGCTCAAATGTAAGGTATAAACTTTAGTTGATTAAAGAGAGTTTCATCATGATATCCGTTTGCACATCATCACCTAAAGTAAACAAATGCTTATCAAAAGGCACAAAGCCATTCTTTTTATAAAATGCAATGGCTTTTACATTCTGTTCCCAAACACCCAACCAAACATAAGGGGCTTGCCTTTCTTTTGCTACAGCCACTGCATGTTGGTAAAGCAGCTGGCCCACCTTTTTCCCCTGGAATGCTTGCAGCACATAAATTCTTTCAATTTCCACAGCAGTAGTATCCTGCAGCTCTGTTTGCGATTGGCCAAAGTTTAATTTCAGATAGCCAATCAATTTATCATTGAACGAAGCAAAATAAAATGCCGAACCAGGATTATCTAATTCCGCACTCAGCTTTGGAAGCGATAGATCTTCTTCCAAATATTTGTTCATGTTCTCCTGGGTGTTCTGTGTTGCAAAGGTTTCAAAAAATGTTTGTCTTGCTAATGCCTGCAAAGCTTCTGCATCTTTTTCGTTTGCCTGCGTAATTGTAATAGTATCCATCATTTCCTTTACTGGTAACCGTTAGTAAGCTTATTCAAGTGTCGTCAAACTCTTTTTAATGATCTCCACGCATTCTAATAGCTGCTCTTTGTTAATCAGCAGGGGAGGCGCAAAACGAATCTTATCGCCATGCGTCGGTTTTGCCAGCAGGCCGTTTTCTTTTAATGTTAAACATAGATCCCAGGCAGCTTCGGAGTTGCTATGTTTTATTACAATTGCATTCAATAAGCCTTTGCCTCTTACGATTGAAATGAATGGGGAGTTTAATTTTCTCAATTCACTGCGTAGCAATTCTCCCATGGCTGCAGCATTCTCTTCCATCTTTTCTTCTTTCAATACCTGCAGTGATGCTATGGCCACAGCACAGGCCAGTGGATTACCGCCGTAGGTACTACCGTGTTCACCGGGTTTAATGGTCCACATAATCTCATTGTCAGCCAATACGGCACTCACGGGCAGTGTACCACCGCTGAGCGCTTTTCCTAAGATCAAAATATCCGGGCGAACATCTTCATGATCGCAGGCCAGCATCTTACCTGTACGTGCAAGACCTGTTTGGATTTCATCTGCAATCATTAACACATTGTATTCTGTACAAAGATTTCTTATCGCAGTGAGATAACCTTCATCGGGCACCATCACACCGGCTTCACCCTGTATCGGTTCAAATAAAAACGCTGCAACGTTTTTGTTTTGAAATGCTTTCTCTAAAGCGGTTGCATCATTGTAAGGAACAGAAATATAGCCTGGTGTAAAAGGCCCAAAGTTGGTAGTAGAAGATGGGTCAGTACTAAACGCAATCACGCCCGTGGTGCGTCCATGAAAATTGGATTCACATGTTACAATAACGGCATCGCCTTCATGGATGCCTTTCACTTCATAAGCCCATTTGCGGCTTAGCTTTAATGCCGTTTCTACAGCCTCTACACCAGTGTTCATTGGAAGCACTTTATCATAGCCAAAATATTCGGTGATGAATTTTTCATATTCACCCAGCTTGTTGCTGTGAAAAGCCCTGCTGGTTAGCGTTAGGTGCTTTGCCTGCTCCACTAATGCGTTGATTATTTTCGGGTGGCAATGTCCCTGGTTAACGGCGGAGTAGCCGCTTAAGAAATCATAGTAACGTTTGCCATCTACATCCCATACAAAAACACCTTCCCCCTTATTCAACACTACAGGTAGGGGATGATAGTTGTGTGCACCGTATTGATCTTCCAGGTCAATAAACTGCTGTGTATTATTTGATAAAGCAATGGTTGATTGCATAACAGTAAAATTTAAAATTGATAAAAGAATTTGGGAAAAGAAATAGTAATGAATAGATACAATACTCCGAAGGAGCACTGCCTAACTGTGTTAGTGATTCAGCAGATCAAGATTGCTGCCGAGGAAGTTTGATATGGTAGTAGATGATTTGATACAATCTTTATTTGATTGGCAAGGTAATAAAAAACTTCAATATTTCAACTGAACAGCTATTGCATAAAGTTGTGATGCATAAAAAATGGCGCAGCAAAGCTGCGCCATTAATCTCTTTCCCTCTGTGTCTCTGCCTGCCACCAATTCTACAAATCAAACTTAATCCCCTGTGCCAGCGGTAGCTTATCTGTATAGTTAATCGTATTCGTCTGCCTGCGCATATACACTTTCCAGGCGTCACTGCCGCTTTCCCTGCCGCCACCGGTTTCTTTTTCACCACCAAATGCACCGCCAATTTCAGCACCGCTGGTACCAATGTTTACATTGGCGATACCACAATCACTGCCGGCATGCGATAAGAATTTTTCAGCTTCTCTTAAGTTGGTAGTCATAATCGCAGAACTCAAACCTTGTGGCACACCGTTTTGTAAAGCAATTGCTTCATCCAGTGTTTTATACTTCAACAAATACAAAATAGGAGCGAAGGTTTCATGCTGTACTATTTCGTAATGATTTTTTGCTTCAGCAATGCAGGGCTTTACATAGCAGCCGCTCTCATACCCTTTTCCTTTCAGTACACCGCCTTCCACGATATAATTGCAGCCTTCTAATTTACCTTTTTCGATCGCTGATAAATACATGTCTACTGCGCCTTGATCAATCAACGGGCCCACATGATTTTTTTGATCCAGCGGATTGCCAATCTTTAACTGCTTGTAAGCATTCACTAATTTTTCTTTGAACTTATTGTACACTTTTTCATGAATGATCAGGCGACGGGTAGTAGTGCATCGCTGCCCTGCAGTACCCACAGCACCAAATACAGCACCTATCAATGACATATCCAAATCTGCATCCGGCGTAATGATGATGGCATTATTACCACCCAATTCCATCAAACTTCTTCCCAACCTTGCAGCCACAGCACTTGCAACAGCCTTGCCCATCCTCGTACTGCCTGTTGCACTTATCAGCGGCACATTGGTATCATTGCTCATCCATTCACCTACTTCACGTCCGCCTACCACCAAATTATTTACACCTTCAGGCACATTGTTTTTCTTAAAAACTTTGGCTACTATATTTTGACAAGCCACTGCACAAAGCGGTGTTTTTTCACTTGGCTTCCATACGCATACATCACCACAAACCCAGGCCAGCATGGTATTCCAGCTCCATACAGCCACAGGGAAATTGAATGCACTGATGATGCCAACAATTCC
>CAZDHQ010000532.1:0-3963 GCA_964505135.1 uncultured Ferruginibacter sp. | reverse complement strand
GTGTTTAAGGTTTTACTGATTAATTAAAATTGAACTTAGTACTTTTTCTTAAAGTAGAAAAATTTTATCCAAGGGATTTGTATCGGGATAGCAGATAATGCATAGATCAATGATCATTCATAGGTCTGCCTTCCTGTTGCCACATTTTCCAGTTGATATATTCCGGTGCCACCCGGTGTTCTTCCATAGTAATACAATCATTTACCGGGCAAACTAACTGGTAGGTTGCAGCCAACACATTCTTCTTCTTTTATCGTATAGGTGTTGTAAGGTTTTCCATATTGAAGATTGATAGACTGATGAGAAGTGTCTTCACAAGCGATATAGCATAAACCGCAACGAATACATTTGTCCTGGTTGATCTTTGCAATATGATGGTAGTTGATATCAAGGTCTTCCCATTGGGTGATGGTTTCAACAGACTTACCAATAAAATCATAAATGGTATTGAATCCCTTTTCATCCATCCAGTTATTTAATCCTTCACGCATGTCTTCTACAATGCGGAAACCATGCTTCAAAGAGCGGTAAGATTTATAAATTATTTACTACTTTTTTCACATGTTCGTCAGCAATAGTAATCGCTTCACTAATAATTGCTACCCCTTCATCTATTTGTTCTTTTGTAACTATCAACGGAGGAGCACAAAAAATATAATTCCATCTTACAAATGTGTACATGCCCAGTTCTTTAATCTTTGCAGCTACCTTGTTCATCACAGTCATCTCTTCAGGCTTTGCATTAAACGGTGCCATTGGTTCTTTTGTATTGCGGTTCTTCACCAATTCAATACAACCTAGTAAGCCAGTATTTCTAAAATCACCAATGCTGGGATGTTTTTGTTTTAATTTTTCAATCTGCAACTCCATGTACTTGCCCATTTCCGCTGCATTTTCAATCAGGTTTTCTTCTTCATAAATTTTCAACGTTTCCAATGCAGCCGCACAGCAAACAGGATGAGCTGAATACGTCAACCCCAGAGGCAACATGGCATCATCATATTTAGATGCAATTGTTGAACTCACCTGTAAACAACCAAACGGAAGATAACCACAGGTCAATCCTTTCGCCATGGCTATCATATCAGGAACAATATCATGATTTTGAAAACCAAACCATTGACCTGTTCTTCCAAAACCACTCATCACTTCATCCATGATCATTAATATGCCGTGCTTCTTTGTGATTTCTCTTACTGCTTTCAAATATCCTTTTGGGTATTGCAAACAACCCGATGTTCCCGACTCTCCTTCCAATAAAATTGCCGCAATATTATCCGGGCCTTCATAAGCGATTACACGTTCCAGTTGTGCTATTGATTCCTTTAATAAATTTTCTTCTCCATATTCCCAGCGATAAGCATTGGGTAAATCAAAATGTACAAAGTTAGGTGCCTGCTGTGCATCCACAGGCAGCTTGCGTGGATCACCTCCAGCAGATATTACACCCATGGTAGATCCATGATAAGATTGATACCGGGTTAAAATTTTATGTCTTCCAGTGTATAGTCTCGCCAGTTTAATTCCGTTCTCAATAGACGTAGCGCCACATAAAGTGAAGAAAGATTTATTCAAATCTCCCGGGCAAATTTCTGCCAACTTCTTTCCTAAGTCTGCACGTGCTTTGGTTACACAGCTGGGTGTTACATAAGCAACCTCCTGCATTTGTTTTACAACGGCCTGGGTTATACGCTGGTTACCATGACCAATGTTCATATTGATTAAGCCGCTGGAAAAATCAATATAACGTTTGCCATCATAATCATAGAGGTAAATACCTTCTGCATATTTCACTGCAATGGGGCTGTGTCCTTTTTGTTTACTCCAACTGAATAAGGTATAGTCCATACTATCCTGAATAATTGCAGTTGATTGTGATATCGTTTGTGTTTGTGACATGCGATTTTTAATTTTTTTGTTATCGGCTTTTATTTTTCAGGCTGCATCGTTGCATCGTATGCTGACGCTTGGTCAGCAGACATACATCGTCTGGACTCTTGTACCACATTAATTCTATTCTACAATTTTAAAACTTCCATACTTTGCTTCAATATTTATATCAATTAATGAATAAACAACCATTTCTTTTTTGTCTTTATTAAATTCCACTTTCATTTCACTACCATCTGACAACCTTATCATTTTCCGTTCATCTTTGTCAATAATATTACCTTCAAATTTTTCTTTTGATTTTATAATTTCAACTCTGGTGTTGCCAAAAATTTTTATCAAAGGAAAATCTGCGCTATCAACATAAGCTTTAGATTCATAAGAATACATTTTATACTCTGTAAAGTTTCTATCCTCTTTACAAGAAGAAATAGAAAACAATAAAATAATTATTAAATAATTTCTAATTTCCATTTATTATACTCCCTCATTTCTTAAACCCAATCCTTTCTCTATCATCCCATTTCCTTTGTGCAGCTTTTTCATCCAGCAAGTTTTCCATTGCATCATAAATTTGATTGAGTTGCACATCATGTTCGCCCAATCTTTCTTTTATTTCCTTCAGCTGAGTCTTCAAATCGCTTTCCTGCAACAGCATTTTCCTTATTTCTACAAAAGTCCTCATAATGACTATATTCATTGCAATTGCCTTATCAGAATTGATGACCCCGCTAAGCATTGCAACACCTTGTTCTGTAAATGCGTATGGTAAGTATTTTGTATTGCCTCCTCTACCAGTCTTCAAGATCACAATTTGTGATCTTGAAGAATTAGTTGTTTCTGAAGTTTCAATTTGCTGCTTCAACGATTCAAATTCTTCTTTAGTAAGTTGAAACATAAAGTCCTTAGGGAATCGCTTACTATTTCTTTTAACCGCCTGGTTTAAAACCCTCACTTCAATCTCGTACAGAGCCGCCAAATCTCTATCCAGCATTACTCTTTCACCACGTATTTCGTAAATCCTGTTTTGAATACTTCTAATAACTTGCATAATTCATTGTTGTATAAGGTTAAAAATTAGCTTAGCTCATCAACTCATCCAATTCACTCCCGCCTCAGGATTCCACTTCGTCGTGCTCTTCTTCAGTTTTGTCCAAAACTCAATGGAACTCTTACCTGTAATATCTCCCACACCAAATTTACTTTCATTCCAGCCACCAAAACTGAATGGCTCACGTGGCACGGGCACTCCTACGTTCACACCTATCATACCAGCATTCGCTCTTTCAATGATATACCTTGCAATGCTACCATTTTGTGTAAACACACTGGCAGCATTGCCATAAGGATTAGCATTTTCAATAGCCAGCGCTTCATCAATGGTATCGGTACGCATAATGGAAATAACAGGGCCAAAAATTTCTTCTCTTGCCACACTCATTTCAGGCTTTACATAATCAATTACTGTTGGGCCAACATAAGTACCATTTTCTTTTCCAGGCACTATAGCACCACGGCCATCCACCAAAATTTTTGCACCATCTTTTTCAGCGTCTGAAATATATTTTTCAATTCGTTCTTTGCTTTCTTTACTAATCACAGCACCAAGGTTTTCTCCCGGCACTACTTTTTTTGCTTCCGCAACAATTTTTTGAATGATGTGATCAATGTTTCCAACACCCACCATTGCACTAGCTGCCATACAGCGCTGACCAGCACAGCCGCTCATGCTCGCTACCACGTTGGCTGCGGTCATATCTTCTTTTGCATCCGGCAATACCATTAAATGATTTTTTGCACCGCCCAATGCCAATGCTCTTTTATAGTTATGTGTGGCTCTTTGGTAAACAATCTTGGCCACTTTAGTAGAACCAACAAATGAAACAGCTTCTATTGATGGATGATCACATATAGCATTTACAATTTCCACATCACCATTTACAATATTCAACACACCATCAGGCAAGCCTGCTTCTTTCAACAACTGTGCAATGCGGCCTGCGCACAAGGGCACTTTTTCAGAAGGCTTTAATATCATACAGTTTCCCAAAGCAATGGCATTCGGTATCGTCC
>CAZDHQ010000531.1:0-3969 GCA_964505135.1 uncultured Ferruginibacter sp. | reverse complement strand
TTGCAGGTGGACGTGAAGATACATGGGAGGCACAGGAAGATGTGTACTGGGGTGCAGAAAAAACCTGGCTGGGCGGCGATATCCGATATGCACATGGCTCTGATGGTATAGATAAAGCACACGGTGTAGTTTCATCCGATGACAATGCAGATGGACATGTTCATGCACGCAATTTGGAAAATCCCTTGGCTGCAGTGCAAATGGGCTTGATCTATGTAAACCCTGAAGGTCCTGATGGAAATCCTGATCCTATTGCTGCAGCAAAAGATATCCGTGACACATTTGGCCGCATGGCGATGAATGATGAAGAAACAGTGGCTTTAATTGCCGGTGGACACAGCTTTGGTAAAACACATGGCGCTGCGCCTGCAACACATGTAGGCAAAGAACCTGAAGCTGCAGAAATGGAAGCCCAGGGCCTGGGATGGAGCAGTACATATGGCACAGGAAAAGGTGCAGACACTATCACCAGTGGTTTGGAAGTGATCTGGACAAAAACGCCGACACAGTGGAGCAATAACTTTTTTGAAAACTTATTTGGCTTTGAATGGGAACTAACCAAAAGCCCGGCCGGTTCACACCAGTGGACGGCAAAGAATGCAGAAGGAATTATTCCTGATGCTTTTGATCCTGCAAAAAAACATGCGCCAAGGATGTTGACCACAGATCTTTCTTTAAGATTTGATCCAGCGTATGAAAAAATATCAAGACATTTCCTTGAGAATCCTGACGCATTTGCTGATGCATTTGCACGTGCATGGTTTAAGCTGACTCACCGTGACATGGGCCCCCGTTCACGCTATTTAGGTGCTGATGTACCGCAGGAAGAATTGATCTGGCAAGATCCTATTCCTGCGGTTGACCATGCTTTGGTTGATGAAAATGATGTAGCGGCATTAAAAGCAAAAATTCTTGGAACCGGTTTAAGCATAGCTGAATTTGTTTCCACTGCATGGGCCTCTGCTTCTACCTTCCGTGGATCAGATAAACGTGGCGGTGCCAATGGTGCCCGTATACGACTGGCTCCACAGCGCTACTGGAAGGCGAACAATCCTGTACAGCTTAGTAAAGTATTGGATACATTAGAAGGCATTCAAAAAGAATTTAATGCTTCTGCTGCTGGTGGCAAGAAAATTTCATTGGCAGATTTGATTGTACTGGCAGGCTGTGCTGCTGTAGAAAAAGCGGCTGCTGATGCTGGATATAATGTAAAGGTTCCATTCACACCTGGCCGTATGGATGCATCACAGGAACAAACTGACGTAGAATCAATCGGTCATTTGGAACCAATTGCTGATGGCTTCCGTAATTATCGTAAAGGCAGATCAGCTGCTTCCACTGAAGCATTGCTCATTGATAAAGCACAACTGCTTACGTTAACAGCACCTGAGTTAACTGTGTTGGTGGGTGGCTTAAGAGTGTTAGGCGCTAACTACGATAATTCAGCACATGGTGTATTTACTAAAACGCCGGGCAAACTAAACAACGATTTCTTTGTTAACCTACTTGATATGAGCACTGCATGGAAAGCAGCTACTGAAGACAAGGAGCTCTACCAGGGTTATGACAGGACAACCGGTGAAACCAAATGGACAGCTACCCGTGCTGATTTGGTTTTTGGTTCTAATGCAGAATTAAGAGCCATTGCAGAAGTATATGGCAGTTCAGATGCAAATGAAAAATTTGTGACTGATTTTGTAGCAGCTTGGAATAAAGTGATGAACCTGGATAGGTTTGATTTGAAATAGTAATAGTTATTTGGTGAAAAAAATGGCGGCAGTTCTCTGTCGCCTTTTTTTATTTGTGGCTTTCTAAACAGATTATATTTACAAAACAAACTAAACAATGGAATCAATCAACCCCTCTACCATTTCAGTAGGCGTAGTAGGCCTGGGACTAATGGGATGCAGTATAACCACTTGCCTTTTGATGGCTGGACATCCCGTAGTGGCTGTTGCACCGTTACCAGTGGATTTGGAACATGCCAGCAAAAGAATCACCGACCATTTAGTTCGTTCCAAAGAACATGCTTTGATACCACATGATCCGGAATATTATTTCAACCAACTCATCATTACAGAAGATTATAAGCAGTTGGCCAATTGCCAACTGGTAATTGAATGCACATTGGAAAACGAAGCCATCAAGCAGGCTGTCTATAAAAAGATTGAAGCAGTTATCAATGATGATACCATTGTAACCAGTAACACTTCCGCCATTCCCATCAGCACTTTGCAACGACTAACGCAAAAGCCTGCACGCTTTTTTGGATTACATTGGGCAGAGCCTTCTCACACCACTCGCTTTTTGGAAATCATCTGTGGTGAGTTGAGTGATCAAACCAAAGCAGAATGGTTATATGAACTCTCCCACAAATGGGGTAAGGAGCCAACGCTGGTGCGTAAAGATATTCGTGGTTTTATTACCAACCGGCTGATGTATGCCATGTACAGGGAAGCTATGCATTTGGTAGAACATGGCTACGCCAGTGTAGAAGATGTGGACCGAGCCTGCAGAAATAATACAGGATACTGGATGACGCTGGTGGGTGTATTTCGCTGGATGGATCTAACCGGTGTGCCTGCCTATCATACGGTGATGAAAGATTTATTTCCTACGCTGTACAACGGAACCGAAGTGCCGGAGTTGATTGATAAGATTGTAAGAGAAGGTGGCAGAGGCGTTGCCAATGCTCATGGTTTTTATGAATACACTGCAGAAGAAGCCAGGCTTTGGGAAGAAACTTTTACAGAATTTAGTTACGAGATCAGGCAGCTTGCATTGAAGTACCCGGCGGATGTGGTGAAGAAGAAATTGAAGGAAAAGGGAACACACCAATAGATGGTGCCTATTCTTAGCCCCGTATTTAGTATTTAGTCTCTCAATATCTTACTTTAAGGTTTTATACAGGTAGCTGCAGAAAACAGCAACAACATACATCATGAAATATTTAACCCTTTTTGCTTTTTTTGTTTTTTTAAACTCCTGTTCCGAGCATGCTCAGCGCAGAAGAAAGGTATCATCATCCATAGAGCCTTACACTATTACGATTACAGAGCCAAATGATGCCAATAGTTTTTATAGACGATTATACGACAGCCTGGATTTGCATATATCCAAAATGAGTAATAACAGGTTGGTTGACTTCAAAGGAGCTCAGGCAAGCCGGGAATTTGTGATTGGTTGGTTATACGATCAATTTTGTGAACCCGTGTATGGACTGGGAGACAGAGCAGGATTGAGCAAAGAACAGGATAGAGCATCTGATGAATTTGAATTAAAAAAACCAGGTGATGTTTCCAGTAATAAAGTCAGCTTCACAGTTACCTACCTTACCGATCATATACCGCAGGAGTGGCTTTCGCCCACTAAATGGCGCAGAAGGCTGATTGAACAAAATCTTTATAACGAAGCGGCCATTGAAAAAGAAAAATTTAAGCGTTCCGGTAGTCTTACAAGAAACGTTGATGGGAAAAAAGACACGCTATATGGATATCCATATAAATTAGATATAGCAATTAAGCTATTTTACATAAAAGGCAACAAACAAGACACCGTTACATCCGCCTTTATTATACCAGCGCAAACCATGGTTTATCACCACTTGAAGCTGCAAACAAATTAACAGGCCTGAAAATAACTACAACAACATGCAATGAATCTTTTCAAAGTTACCTCTCTTGCAATGCTCTGTAGCTGCATGGTAATCTCCTGCAAAAAAAACCAAAGCAAGAAACAAGCACAAAAGCTTCTGCAATAATAAAACACCACAATGGATGTTTTGAAAACGATAAGGGAGGTTGCCACTGCCCCACCGAATATGAATTAAAAGACTTATGAATTTGATTTAGTGAAACAGTTCTAATGTACTTTCCCACATTAAAAACTCATTAAAGCTTCTCTCCTCTCAACAACCCTCCCACCCTTTGCGTTACATTTGCCATTGTTACTCATTACGGCCATGCGTTA
>CAZDHQ010000530.1:0-3969 GCA_964505135.1 uncultured Ferruginibacter sp. | reverse complement strand
AAACAACAGCACTGTTGCTTCTCACACTTTTTGTATAATTGATATCGAAAAGAATGTCATCATAGTTTTGAAGCGGCCCCCTGGTACTGCTTGCAGAACGTGGAGTAGCCAGTGTTTTCCATGGACGATAACTTGCATAAGCAACAGTATCGGAAAAGAATTTTCTTGCACTGTCTTTATATGCAGACCAAACCTGGTTACGCAGCGTTTCATTGGTAAGCAGACAATAATAGGTAGATGCTCCGTTGGCTGGATTGATGTATGTGTACATTGTAGTGTCTCCGGAAGCCAACCCGTTTATCAAACCTTTTCTGGCCCATCCTCCAGTGGCAGTTGCTTCATTATGACAGTTGGCAGAACCGCATCCTGTAGAGATAAGTGCTATTGCTGCAGGACGAAAATCATTTAAGTCTGGTCTTTCTTTGGCGCCATTCCTAATCCAGTTATATATTAATGTTTTATCAGTCACTGTTAATTCATGATTTGAATTAACAGGGGGCATAGCTTTATTAAAATCATTTGTAGTAATATAATCCCAAAGTTTACTTCCTTCAGGATTGCCTGCAATCACATATTTCATAATGTCTGCATAGCTGTCCAGTTTTGGACTGATTGGCCCTCCGTGACAGTTAGAAGTGGCGCAATATTCATGTACAATCGTTTGTACCCCTCTGAATTTAATAATGTCGTTCACATCGGCAGGCGAGTTAGCGGGTGTGATTGGATTGCTCTCGTAAAAGGCAGCAAAAATGATAGTGTCTGCAGTGCCTGTGAATGACCTGTCGAGTTGTTTTACAAGGTCGCCTGTTTTTTTACATTGCATAACAGAAGCGCCCAGGAAAAGCACCACAAGAAACATTGCGACTGCTTGAATGGCTGGAATCTTTTTCATAAATTTTTCGATTTTGCTTAGAAAAGTGTTTCTTAGAAATTATTCTGGAAGACTTTCAATACCCAAAAC
The DNA here is from genome assembly GCA_964505135.1 of uncultured Ferruginibacter sp. GTDB lineage: Bacteria > Bacteroidota > Bacteroidia > Chitinophagales > Chitinophagaceae > Ferruginibacter. The sequence continues at coordinate 3,008 of CAZDHQ010000530.1, read as the reverse complement.
TATCTACCTCAAGCTGACAATTCCATGACAAATAACTTATGTTCTCGTGACTTTTGTCACAACTCTGTTTGAGCATTGTCATAAAAATGTCATGGAACTATATCTAAGTTGCATCATCAATTTTCTCATTATCCAAATCAAACTCAAATGGGACAAGAACAAAAAACAATATCCAGCTCTCGACGAAAATTTCTATCGCTTTTTAGTCTTACTCAAAACAATTCCGACAATGAAAAAGTGAAATTGCTTAGTGCCGATGGCAAGTTGATGGAAGTAGATAAGGCAGTTTTAGAGAAAGTGGCTACAAAAAAGAAAGCATCTAATCAAGAAATATTAGACTGGATGGATAATCCATCAAAAGAAAAATAATCCTGAAAAATCAATAGCAAATAATGAAACAGCAAGAAGATACTAATAACGCACGCCGGGAGTTTTTGAAAAATGCTGCCCTTGCTACTGTTGTTACAGCAGCTTGCGGCAGTTTAACCTGCTCCTGCAATGTTAAAAAAGAAGCAGTTGCCAATAAAGTGAAACTGCTTTCACCAGATGGTGAGATAGTTGAAATTGACTCGGCATATCTCAATCACCATGAAACATTAAGTGTACTTGCACAGCATGAACAGCGCATTGGCATCCCAGGTAAAAAGTTTGTGATGGTGGTGGATTTAGCCCGTTGTAAAAATGCACGCAAATGTGTAAGTGCCTGTCAGAAACATCACTACCGTCCTGAAGATAAAGAATGGTTGACCGTAAAACTGATGAAGGATAGTGATAAAGGAGCGCCTTACTGGTTCCCCAAGCAATGCTTTCACTGCGATAACCCTCCTTGCGTAAAGGTTTGCCCCGTTGACGCTACATTTAAGAGGCAGGATGGCCTGGTATTAATAGATAATGACAGGTGTATTGGTTGTAAATTCTGTATGGCTGCATGCCCTTATTCAACAAGAGTATTTAACTGGGATGAACCTGAAATGCCTGTTGATATACGGGATCTTGCCTATAATGCTGAAACGGGTGTGCCTGCAAAAATTGGCACAGTGGAAAAATGTGATTTCTGTCCAGACAGATCAAGAGAGGGCCTATTACCACCTTGCGTGGAAGCTTGCCCCAACGGTGTTTTTTATTTTGGTGATGAAAATGAAGATACTGTTACTAACGGTGACGAGACAGTGAGTTTTACTCAATTAATAAAAGACAGGGCAGGGTATAGATTCCTGGAAGAATTAGGAACAAAGCCAAGAGTATATTATTTGCCACCAAAAGACCGCCAGTTTCCTGTGGAAAGGGGATATGAAAATCTTCCTGATAAATTGAAAGAAATATTTAAAGATGTAATAGCGGAAGAAAAGAAATCCTAATTGTAATCACTATCAACTAAATGAATTATGGAACTCAATACATACCAGCAACAGGCATTTGATTACCAGCGGAGCAATATTGAAAAATTTGGAAAGAAGAACTGGATCTGGGTCATCTTTTTCTTGATTTGGATTTTAGCCGGTGTCTATGCACTGTATTTGCAAATATCAAAAGGACATATAGTAACAGGGATGAGAGATAATGTAGTGTGGGGCTTGTTTATTGTAAACTTTATTTTTTTTATCGGGCTTAGTTATGCAGGCGCCATTATTGCAGGCGTATTGCATTTGTCAAAAGTGCCCTGGGGTAAACCTATCATCAGGCTTGCACAAATGATGACGCTAATCTCTGTAATAGTAGGCCCTGTGTTCATCCTATTATGCGTAGGTCGTTTCGACAGGCTGCATCACTTATTCATATATCCAAGAATACAATCGCCCATGACATGGGATGTGATGGCAGTAGTCACTTTCTTTGTAGGTAGTATCTTGTTTTTATACATGGCATTGATAAAAGATCTTGCTGTGTACAGGGATGCCAAACTTAATATCCCTGCATGGAAGCAGAAGTTGTATAAAATTCTTGCCATTGGATATCGTGGAGCAGCAAGCCAGAAAAGACATTTGATCATTTCTCAAAACCTGCTGGCTATTATCATGATTCCATTGTCAATTATTGTTGCATCTATCCTTTCGTGGATATTTGGTATGACGCTGAGACCCGGATGGCACAGCACCATCTTTGGACCTTACTTTGTTTTAGGAGCCTTGTATTCAGGCCTCGGTGTTTTGATAGTAGCAATGTATTTCTACAGAAAATTATACAAGCTGGATCAATACTTTACTGATAAACATTTTACTTATTTAGCTTATGCTTTAATGGTATTGGGTGCAGGCTATGGCTACTTTACCTTCTCCGAATATTTTACTGATTGGTTTGGTTCTGCCAAATGGGACAGTGAGGTGATCAATAAACTCTTTAGTGCAAAAGAATATGGAGGATGGACGTTGTTTGCAAATGTTGCCGGTATTGCATTGCCAATATGTATTGCGGCTATTCCTGCCACAAGGAAACCAGGCTGGATTACATTGGCTTCTTTTATTATGGTGATTGCATTATGGGTTAAACGTTATCTTATTATCGTGCCTACACTTGAAACACCGGCCTTACCCATGCAGGATACGAGAATGGAGTATGTAAAATACACTGCTACATGGCCTGAATGGACATTGACATTTGCAGGTATTGCTACTTTCTTATTGTTTTTTACAGTGATCTCAAAATTTGTAACCGTGGTGCCAGTTTCCGGACTAGAGGATACATCACATCACCCTCATCATGAACATGCACCTATTACTACTAACGAAGCACAACCAGCATAAAAAATATTGTATGAAAAAGTATTTAATCAAAGCAAAAAATAAAACAGCAACAGTGGTAGTCATGGCATTGCTGCTATGTCTTCCTGCTGCTTTGTTTGCACAGAAAGATAGCACAGCCAAAGAAGAAGAGCCATCATTAATATCACCTGCACTTGATTTGGCAACGGTACAAAAAGCTGATAATACCATTGATTTAAAAGCAACGATCAAAACAAAGATCAAAGGAACATTTTACAAACTGCCTTTGCTTAAGATTGTATTTGTGCA
>CAZDHQ010000529.1:0-3971 GCA_964505135.1 uncultured Ferruginibacter sp. | reverse complement strand
TAATACCCGTGGAAAGTAGAAAGCCCTTAATTCTATGGTACCAAAAATCAGGTTTTCGTTCCTGCTTCTTACCCCCGCTCCAATAGCGCTGTATAAATCGCTTTTTTTGAAAGCTGCATTTACCGGCTTCACCAGGCTGAGGTCTGCAAATGCAAAGGGGGCAAACCGAAAACCCCAGAAACGGCGAAGGTTATAAAACACAGCTTCTGTTTTTACTGTTGCCCTAAAATCGAGCGGAATCAATAAATCCCTGAAATAAGGTAATCCAAAACTGCTCCTTAAATTAAGTGGCGCATTCAACACAGGATAAAATTGCCTTGTGATTCCCAGTGTGTAAAACTGCCTGTAAAGCCACTCCCGGCTTACCACTTTTTTCCTGGTAAAATGATCTACATTAAAGAGCAGATCCAGGTCTTCCCATTTTCCTTTGTAGGTATAACCACCTATTCTTAAAGTATAGTTGCTAAAGAAACCTTTACTGTTAAACCTGCTGGCAGATGCATCTATACCAAAATAAGGTCTTTTGCGAACATCACTGCTAAGGCTGTCTTTCTTGCTGATCCACCCTGTAACTGCAGCCACGTTAAAGCCCTGCGGCACGTCTTCATACCTACCAAAACCATAAATAAAATTGGTACGGGTAAAGTTTTGCCTGAAAATAATGAATGAACCAAGCACGCCTGATACGTTAGAAAAGCGATAATCAAAACTATCTTTTACTTTCAGCGGAATATCATCAAAGCGCTGGTAAAAAACCCTTACAGCAGCCAGCTTTCTTGTTCTTTCTTCTGCACCCGGTTTAGCCAATTTTCTGGCACCAAAATTATAGCCAAACCATCCATCGCCTTTGCCATACTTGTAACGCATCCGATCCTGGTACAATGAATCGGTGAAATAATTATGCTGTGTTCTGTTGTAAGAAATATCCAAACCTCCAATCCACCTGAAATACGGGCTGGCTAAGGGTTTATCAAAGTTGATATAATAGGTATTTTCCTGCTGCCTGCCGCTGGCAAAGTCTCCGTTGTAGGTTTTATAGCCAATGTTGAAGTTGATAAAACTGCCGTATAAATTTCTTTTAATAAAATCAATTCCACTGCCCCATGGATTGATGCGCTCTTTATCATAAAAACCACTAAAAGATAACCTGGAGCCTGCACCACGAAAATTTTCATCGTTCACTTCCAGCCTGAACTTTTGCGGACCACTGATATCTGCAGCGCCACCTAAAGAAAATACATCTTTTGTCAGCACCAACACATCTACAGAATCTTCACTGCCACTTATGCTATCAATTTTTATCAATGCATCCTGTATAAATGGCTGGTCCCTAAAATGACGTTCGTTATCTGCCATTAAATAAGGTTGCAAAGGGTCTCCCGTTTTAAAAAACAAATTGTTTCTTATGATCCTTTCTTTTGATTTTACATGAAAAGCGTTGGCTACAATGGTTCCAAAACTGATATTGTATTTAGCTGTATCATTCATATCCCTTTCAAAGCCCAGTCTTAATACCCTGATATTTCTGATGATTTTGCCTTCATATTGCAGGTAAGGATTTATTTTTTTTACAGGCTCTATATCTATGCCGCTTGTGCTAAGGCTTTTGCCCAATTGGCCCAGCAAGCCTTTCTTCTTTGACAAGAAAAATGTATCATCCTTTATCTGATGCTCCTGCGCCTCCGCATGGCGTGTAACTAAAAGGCACAGTAAAAACAAAATAAAAATAAACAAGCCCTTAACCATGCATGAAATTTGTATGAACCGAATAAAGATATTGATTTGAATAACGTAAAAATAAAATGGCAGGTTTACCGTATGGATATTAACATGATTTAATCAAAGCAAAATGGATAAAGTATTTACAACGAAAATAAATTTTGATTGTTACAATACAGCAATAGGGTAAGATAAAGTGCAGTACCTAAAAGCTTTTTAACATTATGTGAATAAAATAACTTCCGGTTTATAAAACACAATGAGTTAAATTTGAAATAGATGAATGATAGTTACTAAGTGCCTCTCCACAATTTTATTTTAACTAAAAAAACGTACATTGACAGAAACCATTATCAACCTGGAAACAGTTAACCCGATTGAATTTTTTGGTGTTAACAATGGCAAGCTCGATATCTTAAAAAAGAAATTTCCCCTTCTAAAAATTCTGAGTCGTGGTACGCAGGTAAAACTTAGCGGAGCTCCTGAACAGATAGTAGATGCAAAAGAAAAAATAGACCTCATTGTGCAATACATAGAACGTAATGGACACATGAGTGAAAATTATTTTGAGCAGATATTGGGTGGAGATGATCAGCAGGCTGTAGATCATTTTATTGACCGCAATCCCAATGATGTGCTGGTATTTGGCCCCAATGGAAAAACAGTGAGGGCCCGAACAGCCAATCAAAAAAAGATGGTGGCAGCAGTAGATAAAAATGATATTGTATTTGCCATTGGCCCTGCTGGTACAGGTAAAACTTATACAGCAGTAGCATTGGCAGTAAGAGCACTTAAGAACAAGAGTGTAAAGAAAATTATTCTAACAAGACCTGCGGTAGAAGCCGGTGAAAACCTTGGCTTTTTACCCGGCGACTTAAAAGAAAAAATCGATCCCTACCTGCGTCCCTTATATGATGCATTGGACGACATGATTCCTGCAGACAAGCTGGGCTATTATATGAGTACCAGAACCATTGAAGTAGCGCCGCTGGCTTACATGAGAGGACGTACGCTGGATAATGCTTTTATTATTTTGGACGAAGCACAGAATACCAATGATGGACAATTAAAAATGTTCCTCACCCGTATTGGTGCCAATGCAAAAGCCATCATCACAGGTGATCCTACCCAGGTGGACTTGCCAAAGAATATGCGTAGCGGCATGCATAAGGCATTGCGTATTTTAAAAAACATTGACGGTATTGCTCATATCGAACTGGACGAAGAAGATGTGGTAAGGCACCGGTTGGTAAAAGCCATCATCAGGGCTTACGAGAAAGATAACAATGAGCTTGAGGCCTACAATGAAAAGAAAATTTAAAAGCGTTTCCGTATTGATAAAACCCGGGAGGTGGCTATTGAGCTGCCTCCTGTTTTTTTATTTAACAGCCTGCACCCACAGCAGCGCCTATCAAACCTATATCCCCACCAGGGAAGACAGCTTACAGGATGAAGCCCTTGTAAAACAAGCCATGATCAATATCTCCACCATTGCAAAAGCAATTAAAAGCGGCGATGTGATCACAAGAACAGGAAGTGATTTTACCAGTGAATGCCTGCGGCAAATTAATGTACATGATAAAACCTGGTCTCACTGCGGCATCGCAAGTATAGAAAACGACAGTGTTTTTGTGTATCATGCCCTGGGTGGAGATTTTAATCCTGATCAAAGCATTAAAAGAGATTACATTACCGTATTTGCAGATCCTGTTAATAACCGTGGTATCGGCATCTACCGGCAGCAGTTAAATGAAAGGCAGTTAACTCAATTATTAAACACCACTCATCAGCTTTATAAAGACAAAACAAAATTTGATATGGATTTTGATCTGCAAACAGATGACCGAATGTATTGTGCCGAGTTTGTTTACAAAGCTTTTCTATGGTCAACAAATGGTGCGGTGCATTTTGACAGCAGTACAATCAAAGACAAAACTTTCATCGGCGTTGATAATATCATCCTCTACCCTGGTTGCCGCAATATTGAAAAACTATTTTACCGGCAGAAGCATAAAGAATAATTAAATACGTTTACATTTGAACGATAAACCTAAAAACTCTTTTATGAAGAAATTATTTATGGCATTTGCCATTGCTGTGGGCACTGTATTTTTTATTGGATGCGGTGGTTCTGCAGGCGACCCAAAAGCTACCCTCACTTCTTTCTTTGATGCGCTTAGTAAAAAAGACATAGAAGGTGCAAGAAAATTGGCCACAGCCGATAGTAAGCAAATGCTTGACATGATGGAAAT
>CAZDHQ010000528.1:0-3981 GCA_964505135.1 uncultured Ferruginibacter sp. | reverse complement strand
GATAACCCGTGCTGTAGCGGCTATTGTGAAGGGTAAACAGGATAAAATGTACATGGGGAACCTGGATGCAAAGAGAGATTGGGGACATGCCAAAGACTATGTGGAAGCAATGTGGAGAATACTACAACAGGAGCAACCGGAAGACTATGTAATCGCAACAGGAATCACAACAACCGTAAGAGATTTCATTAAAATGGCATTTGCAGAAACGGGGATTGAATTAACATTCGAGGGTGAAGGCGTGAATGAAATCGGAAAGATACAATCATGCAGCAATCCCGCTTACCAGTTGCCAATAGGTAAAGTAGTTGTGTCGGTAGATCCAGAATACTTTAGGCCCACAGAAGTTGACCTATTAATCGGAGACGCTACAAAAGCAAAAACAAAATTAGGATGGACACCAAAGTATGATCTTGCAGCACTTGTAAAAGAAATGGTGGCCAGCGATATTGAGGCTGCATAAATCCTGCAAAAAATATCACAAAAAATAAACCCTCGCAATTGCTGAGGGTTTATTTTTTTTATAAACTATTAGATGAGTCTGTCAATTACTTGCATCTGCTTTTGCTGCTGGCTTTTTACAACATTTAGGTAATTTGCTATATGCTGTTTCATCAGCAGTTACATTATCCGCATCATATCCTGCATTAGCGATAGCTGTTTTCAATTGCTCCACATTTGTTCTGTCTGTAAGATAGGTGATAGTAGCAGTTTTCTTTTTGTAATCAACCTTTACAGATTGTACTCCTGTTTCTCTCGCCATGTATTTTTCAATTCTGTCTTTACACATTTCACATTGAACAGTAGGTGTTTTAATTACTACTTTTTCAACAGCCTTCTGCGCAAATGAAACACCAACAAAGGCAAGCATAAAAAAAATGGTTAGTCTAACTGTTTTCATCGTTTAAATTTTTATTTAAAGTTATCAATTTACATTCCAATTGGCGGGATCTTTACGCCAGTTTAACAAAGTATTTTCCTGTTCCGCAGAAACAATATTCTTTTCAATAGCAAGACTAATAAGTTCATTGTAATTGGTAAGCGATTGAAACGGCACCTGTGCATTTTTAAATGCTTCGTCTGCAATAGCGAAATTGTAATTAATGATAGAAACCATCCCTTCTACCACCAATTCTTCCCTTTTTAAAACATCCACTACCTGCAAGCTACTTTTACCGGTTGATATTAGATCTTCGATAACTACTACTCTTTTACCTTTTTCATAAAAGCCTTCAATCTGGTTTCCCAAACCATGCTCTTTTGGCTTGGGTCTTACATAAATAAATGGCAGCTTTAACTGATCTGCTACCATTGCCCCCCACGCAATACCGGCAGTGGCAACGCCAGCTAGCATTTCAGCTTCAGGGAATTTTTCAAACACTACATTACACAATTCACTTTTTATAAAATCCCTGATAAAAGGGAAAGATAAAACTTTACGGTTATCGCAATAAATAGGGCTTTTCCAGCCGCTGGCCCAGGTAAAAGGTTGTGCAGGGTTTAATTTTATTGCATTAATTTGTAACAGCTTTTCAGCAACGGTTTTTTCATTTGTCATGCCGCAAAATTATGCCTGCATTTCATCATTAGAAAATTTAATATGCACATCAAAATTTACTTTGACGATAAACCCGTTTATCTCTGTGATGAGATCGACCAGCAACTAAATGAAATATTGCACCACCCCGATGCCGTGTTTATAGATGAGCTATCAAACGCCGCCATTAAGTCATTATTGCATGAGATTATCAAACCAGAATTCCATGCCGGTGTGGTACTGGACAAAGATTTACTCAAATTAAAAAAATCCTTCTTCAAACATTTTACTGCAATAGAAGCTGCTGGTGGCATTGTGCAAAATGAGAAAAAGCAACTGTTGTTTATCCATCGGCTGGGTAAATGGGATTTACCAAAGGGCAAAATGGAAAAAGAGGAAAAACCTGATGAATGTGCACTAAGGGAAGTGGAAGAAGAAACAGGTGTTACTAATTTGAAACTAAAAAACAAAGTAGGAGAAACCTACCATACTTACAATGCTTTTGGAAAACACTTTTTAAAAACCACCTATTGGTATTTTATGACCTGCTCTTCAAAGCAAGTGTTAACACCCCAAACGGAAGAAGACATTACAGAAATTAAATGGGTGAATACCAAAGACATTGAAATGCCAATGAGCAATACTTACGCTTCAATAAAAGATATACTCACAACTTTCTTTGATAAACCTTGATCAGAATGCTTTATTTAATACGGCCAGTGTAAGCCTGCAGATACAAATCACTTTTCCCTTATCATCGCTGATTTTTATATCCCACACATGCGTGGTAGAACCTAAATGCAAAGGCTTTGCTATAGCCGTAACATATCCATCTCTCACACTCTGTATATGATTGGCATTGATTTCAATACCTACGGTAGCAAACTTTTTTGGGTCTACTACCAGCTGCGATCCAATGCTGGCAACAGTTTCAGCCAATGAGCAATTAGCACCGCCATGCAGGAGCCCATACGGCTGTTTGGTGCGGTTATCCACAGGCATACGCATTTTCAAATAGTCATCTCCCATTTCTACCCATTCCATTCCCAGCGTTTCGCTCATGGTTCCTTCTAACATGGATACAAGGTCTTCTAACTTCAATGATTTATTAAACCAAATAGACATAAGCAAGCATTTAAAAATTATAATTGTTGGATAGACCGATACACTACTTCCGGTAAAAAAGCTGACACATCTCCGCCATTACGCAGCACATCTCTAACCAACGTAGATGCAACAGATGTATACTGAGGAAGACAGGTTAGAAAAACTGTTTCGATATTTCCATCAAGGCTGCGATTCATATCTGCAATGGCTTTTTCATATTCAAAATCGTTCACATAACGGATGCCACGAAGAATAAAATTAGCACCTACTTCTTTACAGCAATTCACCGTAAGTCCTTCATAAAAAACGGCCTCCACCTTTGGTTCATCGGCATAGAGTTCTCTAATCCATTGCAGGCGCTGTTCTTCTTTAAACATTGGTACTTTGGATGCATTGCGACCAATACCAATAATCACTTTATCAAACAAAGGCATGGCCCTGTTAATGATATCTGTATGTCCCAGCGTAATGGGATCAAATGTGCCGGGGAATAAACAGGTTCTCATTTTTAATTGATAATTAGTTAATGGATAATTGATATTTCCTGAATGGTTGGTTTGCGTAATAGTTGTTAATGGTTATAAACTATATGATCAATGAATTATCAATTAATAAATTATCCATTATCAACTAACTCACTTCTCTTCCTCCGGCTAGTAAATACAACACCGCCATACGAACTGCAACACCATTCTCTACCTGCTGTAAAATGATGGATTCATTTCCATCAGCCACATCACTGTCTATCTCTACGCCCCTGTTGATCGGTCCGGGGTGCATAATCACAATATCTTTTTTCAATTTGTCAAGCAGTTTCCTGCTCACGCCATAGGCCAAATTATATTCTCTTAAAGAAGAAAACAATACCTGGTTTTGCCGTTCTAATTGAATACGCAACACATTAGCAACATCGCACCACTGCAATGCTTTCTCAAGATTGTATTCCACTTTTACTCCCAACGCTTCATGGATGTATTTGGGGATCAATGTCGGCGGGCCTGCTACCATTACCTCCGCTCCCATCTTCTTCAATAAATAAATATTACTCAGCGCCACTCTTGAATGCATGATATCACCTACCAATACAATTTTCTTTCCTTCCAGCTCACCTAATTTTTCTTTGATAGAGAATGCATCCAGCAATGCCTGGGTGGGATGTTCATTAATACCATCGCCTGCGTTTACAATGGCTGCAGGAATATGTTTGGCTAAAAAATGAGGCGCTCCACTTGCACTATGGCGCATTACCACCATATCCACCTTCATGCTTAAAATATTATTTACTGTATCCAGCAAGGTTTCTCCTTTGGATACAGAAGAACCTGATGCCGTAAAAT
>CAZDHQ010000527.1:0-3982 GCA_964505135.1 uncultured Ferruginibacter sp. | reverse complement strand
TGGTAATGCCCCGTCTACCATCACTGCCGCATATGTGGGTTTCGAAATAAAGAATAACAATAATAGTGGCGTTACTTATTCAGGGTTAAAGTTTACCATTACTTCAATAACAAGCTCTGTGGTTGGACAAAATTATTCAGTTCAATCGCCGGCAGATGGTATCAATATCATAGGCACGCTGGCACCAGGGGAAAGCAAATTAGCTTACTTTTACGTGAAATATCCGGCAAGTACCACACCCATCGGCACTTTTAATGTTTCTCTTTCAGATAATACACCCACCGCCAAGACGACTAGTTTTAATATACGCAACAGAAGCAGCATCAGCGCTAACGCAGGAGGTGCAGCCACCCAAAGCTTTACTGTGCAGGACGTACCCGGAGGTATTGTAACAGACGATGTAACCTATACCGTGGGCAATGTCCAAAATAATGATGAGGCTGATTTCCAGGTAGCAGTATCTAGCCAGTTTGACCCTTCAAAAATAATATTGTTAAGCACAAGGGTAACTGCAAGTACAGTTCCGGGAATTACAGTTGGCTCTACTGATTCCTTGTATTACATCACCGGTAATGGCTCAAATGGTGCTTCGGTAACAATCAGGTGGACTTTTAAAATTGCAGCCACTAATTTTACTACCTATATACTACCATGCGCAGGTGCCACAAGTGGTAACACCAACTATAAATATACATTAAACAGTAGCCTTGGTTCTGGTAGCCCTGTTACTGTAGGAAGTCCTGCAGCGGCACTTACCATTACTAAAACTTCTGATCTCAGTATATACCCCTATGGCGCTACTGCTCAGTTCACCGTTAAAATATGTAACCCTAGCGTATACAATGTTACCATAGATAAAATTACTGATGAACTGCCGGCTGGTTTTACTTATGTAGGCTTAACCGGTGGAAGTGGTGTTACTGCTGCTAATTCTACCTCGTTACCGACAACTGGCGCTACAGGTACCATTACTTACCAGGGAGGTGTTACATCTGGTGGCAATACATCATATTACATCCCGGCGAGCGGCTGCATCAGTTTAATATATACTGCTACGGCGCCATCATCGCAGGCTTTGAACTTAAAAACAAATGCTAAATATTATGTAGGAACCAATGTAATTGACTCAGCTCAAAACACGGTTTCTGTGTCTTCCGTATTGGCATCTAACTGGCTCAATTATGGAGCAAAACTTAACAGCGGTAATCAGGCAACAATTAGTTGGAAGGTACAGGAGGCTAATATAGCAGGCTATGAAATAGAAAAAAATACCAGCATTGGAAATAACTATATTGCTATCACAAACATTGCCAGTAAAGGAGACGGCATCAACGCCTACAGTTTCACTGAAACGCAAAAAGCAACAACCAGCAGTTTATACAGAATCAAACAAGTAAGCAGAGATGGACAGGTAAAATACTCACCTGTGATAAGCCTGGCTAACCAGCAGGCAGCATTGATGACTGTGTTTCCAAACCCAGTGAAAAATACTTCACTAAATTATTTGGGTGCAAAAATCAGCCTCTCTGATTACAGTGGTAAGTTGCTGCAACAATTCACCAATACTGAAAAACGATTTAGCGTCAGCATGGAAAAGTATAGCAAAGGAATGTACATTTTAAAAATAGACGATCAACCAGTTCAGAAAATAATCAAGCAATAATATCTATTTATAAAATGAAAGATAGGTTGGCCTAAAGCCAGCCTATTTTCATTATTGCAGATTTCAATAGAAATGAATCTCTATTCAACGATTACTCGTTTAGTAACTCAGGCTACTTTACAGCTCCTGATATTATCCAAAATTTTATTTACTTTTTGCTTCTTTGCGTCTTCGCAATTATACGCAGCAAAGGCCCATAAGACGGAAGGTATCCAGCCAACAATGGTTAATTGTAATAGGGTGCAAAGGATAGCTTTTTTAGCTTCCCCCATTTGGTAAAAGCAATAACCAGGTAAGACAAGCAAGAGTGGTTTCACGACAATTTGGAATTTAAAGTTTATTAGGTCGTATAAAGAAAGAATAGAAACTAAAAACAAAAAAGGTATTTTAATTCACAGGGTGTGAATATCTCAAATTATTAAAACAGTTTTCAGGTAAAATAAAGATTTTTTTTTGCATGAGGATATCTTGTTTAACTTCAAACCAATAATGCAAGAAAAGAAAGAAGATATGCCGGTATCCGATGCAACCAAAAAGAACAATGCTCAACAAGATGGGCATCAACACCATCATCATAGCAGTAACACTCCGGAAAAAACAGAGCTAATCTTTGCAATTGTATGTGGAATATGCCTGGCTATTGGATTTGGATTGTCTTTTATAAAAAATATTCCAGCACTGCTTCCGCTACTTTTTTACATCGGCGCCTATTTTACCGGAGGATTCTATACTACTAAAGAAGCGATACACGGCATTAGCCATGGTCAATTTGAAATTGATTTTTTGATGCTGGTCGCTGCTATTGGAGCTGCCATATTAAATGAATGGGCAGAAGGCTCTTTGTTGCTTTTTCTTTTTAGTATGGGCCATTCATTGGAACATTTTGCCATGTCTAAAGCTAAAAAATCCATTGAGGCATTGGCGTCCCTCACACCTAAAACGGCACTGCTAAAAAAAGGCAATCAAATTGTCGAAGTTGCAATTGAAACATTGCAACCGGGTGACATCATCATGGTAAAACCCAATTCTAAGATTGCAGCTGATGGCATTGTTATCCATGGAAGCAGCAGTGTGAACCAGGCTTCTATCACCGGCGAAAGTATTCCTGTAGATAAAACCGCAGTGGAAGATGTAAATATCCCGATTGAAAAAACTGAAAAACTGGATGCAAAATACAAAGTGTTTGCAGGCTCGGTAAATGGTGCTGATGCTTTGGAAATAAGAGTAACAAAAATTGCTGCTGATTCTACTATTGCAAGACTAATCAAACTGGTGAATGAAGCTCAAACACAAAAATCGCCTACACAAACTTTTACTGACCAGATAAAAAAATATTACGTCCCTGCTGTTTTACTGTTGGTGGTTTTATTGCATTTTGCTTTCCTTGTAATTGATGAACCATTCAGCAAAAGTTTTTACCGGGCTATGTCAGTGCTGGTGGCAGCAAGCCCGTGTGCATTAGCCATCTCCACCCCCAGCGCTGTTTTAAGCGGCGTGGCACGTGCGGCAAGAGGTGGTGTTTTATTTAAAGGTGGCCGCCCATTGGAAGAACTTGGATCACTCACCGCCATTGCTTTTGATAAAACAGGTACTTTAACGGAAGGTAAGCCTAAACTAACGGGGCTGTACACACTAAATGGAATAAGCGAAAAAGAATTGCTTGAAATGGTTATTGCTGTTGAAAAATTAAGCGATCATCCTTTAGCAGCTGCCATAGTAAAAGGTGGAACAGAGAAGCTCGGCAAAGATGTTCCACCTGCCAATAATGTTCAGGCCATACAGGGCCGTGGTATCAAAGCCAATCATAAGGGCGCTATTATACAAATTGGCAACAAAGAATTGTTTACAGATCAAAATCATGTATTACCCACTGATATAAGAACACAAATAGAAGAACTGGAAGCCAATGGAAACACTACAATGCTTGTTCACAACAATGACCAGTTCTTAGGTATCATTGCACTTATGGATGTTGCAAGAAGTGATGCCAGGGAAACATTAGCCCAATTAAATAAATTGGGCATTCGAAAAATGGTAATGCTTACCGGGGATAACCAGCGTGTGGCAGAAGCCATTGCAAAAGAAATAGGCATCACCAATGCCATGGGTAACCTGCTACCGGAACAAAAGGTAACTGCTATTGAAACCATCAGGAAAGAGGAGAAAAAAATTGCCATGGTAGGTGATGGTGTAAATGATGCACCAGCAATGGCCAAAAGCAATGTGGGTATTGCTATGGGTGCGGCAGGTAGCGATGTAGCATTGGAAACTGCAGATATCGCCTTAATGGCAGACCAGTTAAGCAATCTTCCATTCGCT
>CAZDHQ010000526.1:0-3984 GCA_964505135.1 uncultured Ferruginibacter sp. | reverse complement strand
ACTACGAACCACTTACAGCGCAGTTACTATGTGACAGAATGGAACAATTGATTGCTCAAACGGGACAAACAGGCTTTCATTTTGTAGATGAGGCGGCACCGCCTGCTTTGATGCGTGCATTGGCTTTAGAAATTATTAAACGAAAATTAACGGTAAGCTGGTGGACGAATATCCGTTTTGAAAAAAACTTTACCCGAGATCTCTGTTTGCTGCTGAAAGCATCAGGCTGTATTGGCGTTTCTGGTGGACTTGAAGTGGCAAGTGATCGTTTATTGCAGTTGATTCAAAAAGGCATCACCGTTGCACAAGTTGCAAGAGTAAATAAAAATTTTACAGAAGCAGGTATCATGGTGCATGCCTATTTAATGTATGGCTTTCCTACACAAACTGCACAGGAAACAATTGATTCACTAGAAATGGTTCGGCAGATGTTTGAAGCAGGGATTTTACAATCTGCTTACTGGCATTTGTTTACCATGACAGCCCACAGCCCCGTTGGCCTGCATCCTGAAAAATATAAAGTGGAGGTAAAGACGGAAAGTAAAGGCAGTTTTGCCAATAATGACCTTGAACATATTGACCCATTAGGTACCGATCATGAAGCATTTAGTTTTGGTTTGAAGAAATCATTACTCAATTACATGCATGGCGCCTGCTTTGATATGCCATTGCATAAATGGTTTGATTCAGAGGCGATAGGTTTTAAAATACCAAGAACTACCATCGCACCAGATTTCATTAAAAAATGTTTAGAAGATGAAGTGATTAACAATAAATCTTCAGCAAAAATTATCTGGCTGGGAAAATTGACCGGTATAGAAAAAATAATCAAAACAAAAAAAGGCAGCAGTTGGGAAATATGTTCGCTCACGTTTCAAACCAATACATCTGAATTCAATATCAAGGTAAATGAGCCTCAGGGCAGCTGGTTAGCTGCGTTATTAAATACATTAAGTGCTACAGATAAAATTTTCACCCTGCAGGAAATAAAAGAAGACTATGGAAAAAATGGCTGGGATGATTTTGAATTGTTCTGGGACAATAAACCTGTGAGTACTTTATATAAAGCAGGTTTATTGCAGGTATAAAAAAAGGCGCAACTTAATTTTACTTAAGCTGCGCCATTGATAGACGAAAGAATATTATAATTTTAGTTTCATCACATTGTTAGCAATATGATTTCCACAAGTAACACCATTTGCATTATCAAACCTGTAATGAATACCTCCGTACAGCCGTGAATTAGCAGCTTCATCTGCAGCAGTGTTAAAGCTGGAAAAGCTACGTGGCTGATATCCAAACACAACATTGCTGCTGTCAGTAAATGAATAAGATGTTCCAAATTCCTGGGTAAGTATGCCTGCTGTAGCTCCAGAAAAACTTGCATGACCAGACATGTATGACGGAAATGGCGGTGTGGCAATCAATGTAGTCCATGAAGGGTTGATATTGTTTTGTATGTAAGTAACAGGCCTTAAAAGACTGTACTTGTATTTACTTCTCCAGCATACAATTGATGCATCATACAATCCAATGCCTGTTTCTGCCAATAAAGCGGCAGATCTTCCAACACTTATTTTGTTGTTGCGAATTAACTGCAGTACTATGCTAATGTTGTGGCCGGGAGGAGTAAAAGAACCGCCACCATCTGCCCAATATTTAGCAATCAGTTTTTGCTCATCAGTAAGATTGTTAACAGTGCTGTATACTATACTGGCCTCATTGTAAAAAGCAGAGTTAGATTCTGTTGAAAATGTTGGTGGCGCTGGTGGATCAATAGGTCCAGGCATATCAGCGGCTACCATAGTACGGTTCTGTCCCCAGTAAGGCAGCATTGGCGTAGACATACCTGCAGATGTAGGAATCCAAAATCCATCCCCCACAGGTGGCAAATAAGATGATGGATAAAGATTGAGATAGGCCTGGTGCCCTCCATCAGATGTAGACCAGTTAAATACAGCATCTGCTACGCTTTGTCCAAAATCTATAGAGCGGGTTACCACATCTGGTTTTACCGCAGCCGCATACTTGTTCCGAAGAGAAGTTTCCAGCGAAACGATAGCAGCTGAGTTTTCGTCAGAAGCATTGGCAAACAAACTTTTTACTATACGTGCCATTGCTGCATTTATTACCAGCGGATCAGCATAATCAACTTTTGTTATTCGTGTAGGCAAGTACGTTAGTGCATTAAGCCTTCCTGCAAGTGTGTAACTGGCTGCTCCCTGGGCAGGAATAAGTGATTGATATAAGGTAACACCCATATATCCAAAACTTCTAGCAGCAACAGGAGGTGTATGTCCCGATGTTTGCTGTACCAATTTTAGTGATAAGGCATACCATTGCTGAATAACATCAGCACCTGCAGTACTGGTGCCAGTTAGTTTACCTGTTGTGTTACCATCATCATTTTTTTGATTATTGTCAATAATTAGATCTGCAGATTTTCTACAGCTTGTTTGCAGTAACAAAATCAGCAATGGCAGTGCTATTACTCTGTAGGGGATGTTTTGAAAAAGTTTCATAGTGTGGTGATTGTTTTAACTGTTGAATAGTATAAGTTTTAATGAATAACTATCCAACCGGCACGATTATTCAACAATCTTGCCAAATTGATAATCAATGCATTATGAAGCTAATCTTGCAAAACGTTTCCAGTAATTGGAATATATTCTCCAAACGATTATTGTTCTAAAGTTTTGGGAATGATATGGCGAGTAATTACATCACTACGAGATTAATAAAAAAGCCTCTTCAAACAGAAGAGGCTTTACCGAAACCAAACACTGCTTATTTAAACTTGATGTTCAAAGAAATTACATCACTGTTCATCCCGATATTTTTTGCATAGTGACCATAACGCAGCTCTAACATATTAAAATGCTCATTACCAAAAATTCCTTTTGGTGGTGTTAATCGTACACCTGCTCCAAAGAAATTACTGTTGAAAGTAGAGAGATCATAGTTACTTGTATAATAGGTTTCGTTGGCTGTATGTTGCATGTACGGCGCAAAATAATCAACTGCTTGTTGCTTGTAAAAGCGATAGAAAGGTGACACAGAAAAAAATGGTGTAATCTTCACTGGTACCTCAAGGCTTGCAGTATGTGCTGCCAGGCCCCAGTCATCTTTATAAAAACGGTAGTAGGCTCTCAAGATAAACCGGTCACCCAAAAAATAATTTGCCCTGATACCCAGCGGAATTTTTAATCTTGATGAAGGAAGTGTTTCCTGTTTTACTGTGCCTGTATTTAAATAAACACGGTGAAATGGCAAACTCAATAATCCATTTTGAGCAACAATATCTGACAGCAACATTATTTGCAAACGTTTATTGATCACCTGTGAATAAGACAGTGCCAGATCAAAAGTATTTCTACCTGTAGTTGGATAACGGCTCTCTCTGCCACGGCCGGATGACGCACCGGATGTAGCAACTGTTGAGATCAGCTCTGTTGGTAATACCTGTGCTACCTGGTCAAAAAACACTTGTGCCTTTGCAGAAAACTCTCCACTTCTGTTTTTTGTTTTTGCAGCAAAATTTGCATTCAAACTATAAGAAGTGTAATCAAACTCATGAGAATAAGCGACACCTGCACCTACAGTTGTTCCCTTCTCTTCATTTTCCATAGTCCAGTCAATAGAAGGATAAAACCTTGTATCAGCATGAGACGCAGATGAATTCGCTTTTAAATCCACCATATCTGATGATGCAGAAGTGTAATGATCAATGCCCAATGCAAATGTCCAGGTGTGTTTCCTGAAAAAATCATCGTAGCGGTAATACTTAAGATCAAACGAATTGGAAATATCTGTAAGTTTTTCCGTTCCTATTCCTCCGGTAACGGCGGAGTTGTTTCCGTTTTGATGATAATAACTGGAAACAATATTTGCTTCCTCCAACGTAAGAGTTCGATTCTGATATTTGGATGAATCTGAGCTTTGAGCAAAGCCTGAGAAAAATGCTATAATGAGCCCAATGGTAAT
>CAZDHQ010000525.1:0-3990 GCA_964505135.1 uncultured Ferruginibacter sp. | reverse complement strand
TATTCTGCCGTTTCTATCAATAAAAATGTATTGGCAAGATCGCTGGTGAAAGTATATTTTTTAAACCGGCAAAACTTCCAGGATGAAGCACAAAAAAAAGCAGATCCTTTAGATGCATGGGGAAGAAATGGTGGGGCCACTTTTGATTATTTCAGTCGTGATGGCAAGTGGAATGGATGGGCTGCTTATCATCATTCCTTTAAACCTGGCATTAGTAAAGAAAATAAGTATTTGGAAGCTGGCTTTGGCTACAATACCAGGAAATTTAATGCCATTGTGGATGTGGCCACCGTGGGCACCAATTATTACACAGACATGGGCTATGTGCAGCGTATCGACAATTACGATGCTGTAAGAGATACTACCATCAGGGTTGGGTTCAAACACATGTTTATCAATTTCACCTATACCGGTTACCCAACTCATGGGCCAATAGCAAGGCATAAGCTAAGTGTAGAAAACTACAGTGTGATCAATCCCGACAATTCTTTTAATGAAACCAATTACAATGCTTCACATCAAACAGAGTTTAAAAACACCTCCTTTTTAAAGGTACAGGCATCATACAATCAACTGCAGCTGCTGTACCCTATTTCGTTTACGGATTATAAACCTCTACCAGCCGGTTCTTACAAATACTCACAGGGATCGCTTAATTACTTCAGTGATGGAAGAAAGCGTGTAAGCTACAGCGTTACCTACACAGGCGGACAATTTTATAACGGTACTTTGCAATCCATCATTGGTATGGTTACGTTAAGAAGCATGCCGCATTTTAACCTGGTGCTGCAGGCGGAATATGATAAGTTACATTTTCCCGGGGAATATGGAAACAATGAATTGTTTTTATTATCCCCAAAGGTGGAATACAATTTCAGCACCAAAACATCCTGGACTACTTTTTTACAATACAATACGCAGGCTAATAACTTTAATATCAATAGCCGCTTCCAGTATCGCTTTAAACCAATGAGTGATATTTACCTGGTGTATACGGACAATTATTTTACCACACCATTTATGCAGAATAAAAACAGGGCACTGGTTTTAAAAGTAAATTACTGGCTGAATATGTAATGGCATGAGCAATGCTTAGCTAAAACGTTCTGATTACTCTAATCTATAAGCTTAGGCATTTTACAATCTATTTAACTTATGAATGCTTGTAAAAAAGCTGGATAGATTGTACTTATGTACCTATTTCAATTGCCAATCTACATTCAGCTTATGCAAAAAACAGTTTTACTTTTTTGTTGCTTTCTTTTTTCAGTAGCTGTCAAAGCGCAAAATATTCACCGGCCAGATGGTAAGACCATTACTGCAGCATCGGTTGATAACATCATTACACAATTAATGAATGCCGGCGAAGTAACAGGATTAAGTATTGCCATCATCAATAATGCGATACCTGTATACACAAAAAGCTTTGGCTATAAAAACAAAGCCTTACATCAATTGAATGATACATCAACCAGTTTTTATGCAGCATCCTTAGCCAAGCCGCTTTTTGCATACCTGGTGATGCAGTTGGTGGATAGCGGGCTAATTGATCTTGATAAACCTTTGTATACTTATCTTCCTCATCCCATTCCCGATTATGAATTATATACAGATTTGAAAAATGATGAAAGATGGAAATTGATTACGGCGAGGCATTGCCTTGGCCATACAACTGGTTTTCCAAACTGGCGGCAGTTTAATCCAAATGGTAGCAATAAGCTTGAAATATTTTTTAAACCCGGCAGCCGTTATGCTTACTCAGGAGAAGGCTTGTTTTTGCTGCAAATGGTGATTGAGCAGCTTACTGGCCGTTCACTGGAAGCCCTGGCGCAGGAAAAGATATTTAAGCCTTTGGGAATGTACAGAAGCAGTTTTCTTTGGCAACCTTCTTTTGAAAAAAATTATGCAGTGGGGCATGACACCAATGAAGATACTATTCCCAAAGCAAAAGCCACTAGTGAAAATGCAGCAGGCTCAATGGAAACAACCATAGCAGATTATACCCGCTTTATATGTGCCGTATTGCAAGGCAAAAGCATTGCACCTGCTTCTGCAAAAGAAATGTTTACCCCACAGATAGCGATTCATTCAAAGCGCCAGTTTCCTTCATTGGATACCAGTACCACAAATGAGAATGATGCAATCGCTTTATCTTATGGTCTTGGCTGGGGCTTGTTCAACAGCAGCTATGGAAAAGCATTTTTTAAAGAAGGGCATATTGATGGCTGGACGCATTATGTAATTGGATTCCCTGCAACCAAACAGGCATTTGTTATCATGACAAACAGCAGCAACGGTGAAAGTATTTTTAAAGAACTGGTGGAAAAATTAACTGGTGTTAGCATTCCCTGGTATTGGGAAGGATATAACCCCTACCGGCCAACGGTGAAATTAACCGAAGCCGCTTTGCGCCAATACACAGGCACCTATGATGGTAAATTAAAAGTAAAAGTGGAGTTGGTAAACGGCAAGCTAAAAGCATCTTCTGAAACTAACGGTCTGCCACCCACGAATATGTATCCATCATCGGCCAATCATTTCTTTTTAAAAGTAATGGAAGCAGAGATTGAGTTTGTAAAAGATAAAAACGGTAACGTAATAAAGGCGGTGCTGGATGATGAAGGTGAACATTACGAGTTAATGAAAACAGAATAATAAATACCTGTTATAAAACTAGTAATAGTATCTTTTTGTGTATTTGTAAGAACCGGAATCGTCTTGGCCCTCTTCTTGTATCAACCTGTTTTTATCATCAAACGTATATTTTGAATTAACGCCAATCGTAAACCCTCCTCCAAGATCTACCACTACTCTTTTAGCTAACTTGTCGCTTATGGGATAGTAAGGCTGGAAAAAATTAGTGAGGTTGCTTTTCAGGTCAGGATAATACTCATAGGTTGTTACCATTGAATTATCCGTTTGCTTTAACAAAGAACCATCAGGGTTATATTCAAAATTGGTGATATCGTCCATCTCATAACCACCTGCAGTGGTGTATGAATAGTCAATTGTCCTTATTAACTGCTTCGCAGGGTTATAGATAAATTTTGTTGTATTGGTATCATTGGTATTATTAGTACTATAAATAGAGTCGAGTAATTGAAAACTGTTGAGATAACAAATACTATGAAGCGTAAGCTCATTGCTTTCATAAACATCAGCATTAAACAGGTTGTTTTGTGGATAAGAATAGAGTATTTTATTGCCAGAATTTAAAAAGGAAATAATGGATACAATTCTATTATCGCTGTCGTAGCTGAGGCTAAAAGAGTCTTTTGTATTGTAAGGTTGGCCACTCCCGTCAAAAACATCTTCCGTATAAATCTTAACCAAATCATCCTGTGATACAGGTGGATTATTGTCTTCTTTACTGCACGAACAAAAACAAATGGTAAGTAATAACAGAATTGGTAAATATGCTTTGCGAATCATGCTGGCTGGTTTTAAGTAGTAAGTGAATAAGTAAAACTAAGGATAAACTTGAAACAAAGAAAAATTTTCTCCAGATTTTTGATGTACAATACTTTTCTCCGTTACACAAGCTGGATTAATTTTACATAAAACAAATGCATATAAAGAACTTCAATCAAACTATAGAATACTGGATTCATTTGCTTGACGGCTATACGCTCCAGCAACTTTGCACGCAACCGTCCACAGGTTCCTGGTCGCTTGGTCAACTCTATCTCCCCTTAATCAATGACACTACTTTCTTTATCGAACAAATAAAAGCCTGCCTCTATAACAACGACAATGGCAACCTGCCATCCTCTGACTTTGCAAAACAATTGTTTAAGAACAATACCTTCCCTGATATTAAAATAGAAGGCAATCCCAGCAATGCTTTTATTCCACAGCCGGAAAGCAAAGAACAATTAAAGGAGAGCCTGCTTTTGATAAAAGCCGAATTACATGCATTGGCAACAAAAATTGACCCGGCATTTAATGGAAAGTCGCAGCACCCAGGGCTTGGATATTTCACCGCTGCAG
>CAZDHQ010000524.1:0-4020 GCA_964505135.1 uncultured Ferruginibacter sp. | reverse complement strand
TAATACCCGAAAGGAATATCTACCACAATCAAAGCCCGGTCTCTTGCTCTAACCACACTCTGTGCATGATAAATCATCTGATCTAAAGTAATAGGAAGGGTAGTGGTATGACCTGCCATTACATTACTGGCGCTATCACCTACCAGGATAATATCAATACCGGCAGCATCAAATAAAGTGGCAAAGGAAAAATCGTAAGCTGTGATCATGGAGATCTTTTCTCCTGCAGCTTTCATTTTCTGTATGGTGTTGGTGGTAACTTTTTTGTATTCTTTTTCAGGAGCCATAGCAGTTTTTTTATGGAGTAAAAATGCAATCAGAGTAATGGCCCTGCGTTAGAATAAAACAATACTCGACGTAAATGTAGAAAAGATTTTGAATTGATATGAAAGTTTTTGAGTAGAAGAGATTGTTCAAAGTTAACTTCAAACATCGAACTTCAAACAGACAACTAAACATGCGCTCTCTGTACCTCTCCCCACAAATGTCTTATTAACCCATCTGCCAAACCAATCTTTGGAACATAGATTTCATCGGCATTAGCCCAGCGCATTACATTGATATAAATTAATAACGCAGGCACAATCACATCGGCACGG
This sequence comes from uncultured Ferruginibacter sp., assembly GCA_964505135.1. Lineage (GTDB taxonomy): Bacteria > Bacteroidota > Bacteroidia > Chitinophagales > Chitinophagaceae > Ferruginibacter. The sequence goes on along the minus strand of CAZDHQ010000524.1, from coordinate 3,421 downwards.
TCTTCTCTCAAGGAGTATTTAGTGATGCGTTCTGCCAATGTAACACTGCTTAGTTCTTTATAGTAATCTCTCAGCAGTTCAAGATTGAGTGGTTTGCCATCTTTCTTTTTACTCATTGAAAATACTTTGTTGATATTTCCGCCGCTACCAATTGCCACTACCAATTTATGCCCCTTGGTTACCGCACGTACCGTATCCTTCATCTCATCCCATTCTTTTTCGGTAACCATGTTTTTAAGCAAACGAATGGTGCCAATGTTGAATGATTTTTTGTAGATTAATATATTATTGCTGAAAAAAGAAAGTTCCGTACTGCCGCCTCCTACATCTATATATAAATAGCTATGGTCTTTGTCCATGTTTTCAGCCACATGGTTTTCGTAAATAAGATTGGCTTCCAGGTCTCCGCTGATCACTTCAATTGCAATATCTGTTTCTAGTTTTACTTTACGGATAATGTCATTGGCATTTTTGGCATCCCTCATGGCGCTGGTTGCACATGCCTTTATATAGCTAACATCATAAGCATTGCAGAGATGTTTAAAGGCTTTCATGGTTTGCAGCATCATGCCTGTTCTTTCTTTGGAGATAGTAGCCTGTTCAAATACATCAAAGCCAAGGCGCAGGGGAACCCTTACTAAATTCAGTTTGCTAAAAATTGTGTCACCGTTAGCGTTATGACTTACTTCGGTTATCAGCAACCTTGCTGCATTACTACCAATATCTATTGCGGCCAGCTTCAAATTGTAAATGGTGAGTGGTAAATGGTTGATAGTGAATGGTCAATGGTGAATTTTCAACTCCCACAATTCTCCCAATCAACTTCAAACCTGACACGTTGAACTTCAATCTACCAACCCTTCAGGCAAAGATAAGTTGCTAAACAGCTTGCTAATAAAAGAATTATGTGTTGGTGTTTGTTGTGGATAATTTGCGGAATAAATAATTATAGGTCTCCACCTGTGACCGGATTTTTTTCATATTCCTTGGGTTGATATATTGATTGGAAAGATCATTGTCTAAAATTCTTGCCTTGATATTATCGGCTAACTGGATATTCAGCAGATCCTTCAATTCCTGCTGTATATTTTTTTCAAAAATGGGGCAGGCAGCTTCAATACGGTGATCCAGATTTCTTACCATCCAGTCTGCTGAAGAGATATAGGTTTTTTCATTGCCGCCATTATGGAAAATCATCACCCTTGCATGCTCCAGGTATTCATCCACGATGCTGATTGCCTGTACATCGCCTTTGTATTTCTTGTTATCTGTCTGCATGCGATAAATACCTCTTATCACCATCTTGATATCCACCCCTGCACGGGCAGCTTCTTCCAGTTTTAACAATAGCAGTTCATCGCTTAGAGAATTTAGCTTTAAGATGATGGATGCCGGTTTACCTGATTTTGCAAATTTTATCTCTTTATCAATTAAAGCCAGCAATTGCTTGCGCATGTTAAACGGGCTTGTTATTAAAGTTTTACATGCTTTTAAAAATTGCTCTCTTGTTTTGGGCTGTTCCAGGTAATGGAAGATTCGGTTTACGTCAGCCATAATATTCCGGTCGGATGTAAGCAGGCAATGGTCGCCATAAATTTTGGCGGTGCTTTCATTCAGGTTACCTGTACTAACAAAACCAAAATGGATGGTTTGTTTATTTACCACTTTTTTTATGAGGCAGATCTTGGCATGCACTTTCATATTCGGAACACCAATCAAAACTTTCACTCCCGCTTCCTCCAGTTCTTCTTTCCATTCCAGGTTGGCCTCTTCATCAAACCTGGCCCTTAGCTCTATCACCACCGTTACCTGCTTGCCGTTTCTTACCGCATTGGTCAATGCATTGATAATTTTGGAACGGGAGGCAAGACGATAGCAGGTTATTTTTATATGGGTTACTTCGGGGTCAATAGCAGCTTCTCTTAATAAATCAATCACACTATCAAAAGAATGATAAGGAAAATTGAGCAATACATCTTTTTCCAGCACTACATCCGTAACTCTTGCATAGTTTTGAAGCAATGGATGTACAAAAGGTCTTTTCCGGGGGTTCTTTTGCGTAAAAACGGATTCCGGAAAATTGATAAAGTCTTTAAAGTTGTGGATTCTTCCACCAGCAATCAGGTTATCTTTTTCTGTCAATCCAAGTCTCTTAACCAGGTAGGTGAGCAGTTGTGGGTCAATATCCTTGTCAAAAACAAATCTTACCGGCTTACCCTTTTTTCGGTTCCGGATGCCTTTTTCAATTTTTTGTATCAGTGATGTAGAGAGATCACTGTCTATATCAATTTCAGCATCCCTGGTTACTTTGATGATGTGGGATGTAAATGTATCGTATTCAAAAAATGAAAAAATATAAGGCAGGCAGAAGCGGATAATATCCTCCAATAAAATAATATGATGTTCATTTTGCTTTGACGGAAGCAATACAAACCTGGGCAATCTCCTGGCAGGTACCGATACCAAGGCAAACCTTTTTGGAATGCTTGTATCTTTTCTTGACAGGGTGCAAGCAAGGTAAATTGACTTGTCGTTAAGGGTGGGAAAGGCCTGGATACTTTCTATCATTAAAGGAACAATATTGCTCCGGATTTCTTCACTAAAAAAATCAACAACAAATTTTTTCTGAGTTCTATTTAATTGATTTTCATTGATTAAATAGATTCTCTGCTTTTTTAAATCCCGGAGTATCTCATTCCAGATACGGTCAAATTCCTGCTGTTGCCTTAGAACAGTATCCTGGATCTGCTCTAAAATAATACCCGGAGAATCTTCTAAGTGCATATTTGATCTCCGGCCAAACTGAATCATCCGTTTTAATGCCGCCACCCTAACCCTGAAAAATTCATCTAGGTTGTTGGAAAATATGCTAAGGAACTTGATGCGCTCTTTTAAGGGAACCGTTTCATCTGAAGCCTCCTGCAATACCCGATGGTTAAAGGAAAGCCAGCTAATATCCCTGGGAATAAGTTTTTGATTCTTTGTACGATGCATGCGTAGTTTGTTTCTTCGGTAAATTTTTTAAAGGGCCCTAAAATAATGATTTTGAGAGTTGGGCAATATTAAATTTTTATCGTTTTCAATTGCTTATTTAAATTTTATTTACCTTAATAAAATATTTTAAATCAATATTTTATAGATTTTTACGATAATAAAAAAATAAATAAAAATCAACTCATCTATGTATGACTTGCAAGCGGTTTGCTTTTATTTGTAAATTTTCCCCTGTTAAAATAGGGCAGTAGTGCCGCTGAAATGCAACCTACTACGAGAATGATGAGGAACTGGGCAAACCATTGCAATGTGCCGTTGGCATAGGCAATTCCCGTCTCAATGTTATATAAGTGCATCACTTCGGTAATAAGGGTTGGATATGTACCAATGCCGCCGGGTGTAACAATCATTCCAATACTTGCAAAGG
>CAZDHQ010000523.1:0-4024 GCA_964505135.1 uncultured Ferruginibacter sp. | reverse complement strand
CCTATCCAGCCCTTTTACATCATAGCCCAATGATTCAAAAATTCTCCTCACAATCCTGTTGCGGCCACTATGAATTTCTATACCAATTACTGATTTATCTTTTGAGTCAGCATAGGCTAACGAGTCTGCTTTTATTTCACCGTCTTCAAGCTTTATTCCTTTCAGTATCTTATCAAAGTCGGCCTTCTGCAACATCTTATCCAGCTTTACTTCATACACTTTGGTGATATTATAGCTTGGATGAGATAACTTTTGTGTCAATTCTCCATCATTGGTGAGCAATAAAACACCCGTGGTATTTCTATCCAATCTTCCAATGGGATACACTCTCTCTGTGGTAGCGGCTTTTATCAATTCCAGCACCGTTTTTCTTCCCTGCGGATCATCTGTAGTGGTGATGTAGTCTTTAGGCTTGTTTAATAAAATGTACACAAGATTTTTAGTGACGAAAAGCTTTTTACCATTGAAGATCACTTCATCTTTTTCTGTCACCTTAAATGCAGGCTCGGTTACAACTGTTCCATTTACTTTAACCTTTTCACCTTTGATTAAATCCACCGCTTCTCTCCTGCTGCTTACACCGCAATGTGCCAGGTATTTATTCAGTGGCATTTCAACTGTAGAAACGGCTTTGTTTTTATCTGTATTCTTTGGAGCAGATTGATTATTCCTGATCACATCAATTTGTGCCGCATATCTACCTTTTGTTGGTTTTCCGGCAGGCGTTAATGTTTTATTTTCCATTTCTCTTTGAGCAGCTTCCCTTGCAGCAGCTTTTAGTTGTCTTTTTTCTTCAAAGCGCTTTTCAATAGCAGCTGACCGTTCCTTTTTGGCTTTCTTTTTCGCCTGGCGAATTTCTTCTTTAACTACGCTGTTTCTCTTCTTTGGGGTAAATTTTTGAAAATACGATTGGCTCATGTGTAGTGATTTGCTGTTATTTCAACAGTGGTGAGCCGCAAAGATACCTTTTTAAGCGGTAAACAGTAGAACGAAGTAGTTTAGCACCGGCGCTGGCATAAAAACTATATTTTTGCAGGGTTAGTTATCCTGAATCTCAATATCAAAAGCAGGAATGTTTTTTGCTCAATTAATGCAATTATGAAACAGATTTTAACAATAGCCATTTTATTTATTTTACCGGGGATAGTCTTTTGCCAGTCGACTATTGATTCAACCGCTCTTGGCAAGGTTACTATAATTAAAGACAGCAGGCTGAATGAACTGGCAAAAAAAGAATTGGCTTTTAATGAAGCATATAATAGTGCTGCAGCAAGAAGCAGCAAGGGATATCGCCTGATGATCTTAAACTCAAATGACCGCCCATTGGTGATGCAGGTAAGATCTCAATTATTGCAGCGCTATCCTGATCAGAAAGTGTACATGAGTTTTCAGCCACCATATATTAAGCTCAAGTTTGGCAACTTTGTAGAAAAAGATGAAGCCGAAAAGTTCAGGAAAGAAATCGTTAACAGCAAAATTGTAACAGGAAATGTTTACCTGCTGCCAGAAACAATAGAAATAAAGCCTGATAAAAACAAGGAAAAAGAAGAAAGCAACTAAGCTAAAAGATTATTCAACATTTAATGGCGCTGTTTGTGAAAGAACCAATAGAGCAACAAATAAAAAAGCTGGCTGCATCCTATGCAAATGAATTTGTAAACGTACGGAGGCATTTGCACGCCCACCCTGAATTAAGCTATGAAGAATACGAGACCTCCAAATATGTTCAGCATAAACTAACGGAGTACGGTATCCCATTTGAAATAAAGGCTGTAACCGGCGTAATCGGTTTAATAAAAGGAAAAAATCCTGGCAAAAGAGTAGTGGCATTAAGAGCAGACATGGACGCATTACCTATTATTGAAGAAAATGAAGTGGAGTATAAATCTACTGTTCATGGTAAGATGCATGCATGTGGCCATGACGTACATACTGCCTGTTTATTGGGTGCTGCAAAAATCTTAAGTGAGCTAAAAGATGAATGGGAAGGAACAGTGAAATTAATTTTTCAGCCTGGAGAAGAAAAAAATCCAGGTGGCGCAAGTATTTTAATTAAAGAAGGTGTACTTGAAAATCCTAAACCAGCAAGCATTTTCGGAATGCATGTACATCCACCATTACCAACAGGCAAACTGAGCTTTAGAGGTGGTATGGTAATGGCAAGTGCAGATGAAATTTATATTACTATCAAAGCAACCGGTGGACATGCCGCAATGCCTCATGCTACAGCAGATCCTATCTTAATTGGATCGCATGTAGTAATTGCATTACAGCAGGTAATCAGCAGGAATAATAATCCCTTTAATCCGTCTGTATTATCTATTACTGCTTTCCAGGGAGGTAATACTACCAATGTGATTCCTTCAGAAGTAAAGCTGATGGGCACTTTCAGGGCCATGAATGAAGAGTGGCGTTTTAAAGCACATGACATCATCAAAAAAATTACCACAGAAACGGCTGCCATGATGGGAGCCGAAGCAACAATAAAAATTGATGTGGGTTACCCATTTGTTTTAAATAATGAAAAACTCAGTGCTGCTGCTAAAAATAAAGCTGAGCAATATATGGGTAAAGGCAATGTGGAAGAAACAGAATTAAGAATGGGTGCAGAAGATTTTGCTTATTACTCACATCAGATTCCTGCCTGCTTTTTCAGGTTAGGAACAGGTAATGCTGCAAAAGGAACTGTTGTGGGCGGCCACACACCAAAGTTTAATATTGATGAAGATGCCATTGAAATTGGTATGGGCATGATGGCTTTGCTGGGTGCAACCAATGCTGAATAAATCAATTCACTTTTAAATTAACGATTATGGCTCCTATAAAAACGGCTTTGCTGTCATTTGGAATGTCTGGAAAAATTTTTCATGCTCCTTTTATTGATTTACATCCAGGCTTTGAACTAGCTGGTTCATGGGAAAGAAGCCAGAAAAATATCCAGTCGATTTACCCCAACACAAAATCCTATCAATCATTTGAAGAAATACTGGAAGATCCAACCATTGATTTGGTAGTGGTAAACACACCAACCAATTCTCACTTTGATTACGCAAAAAAAGTATTACTGGCGGGCAAACATGCCATTGTTGAAAAAGCGTTTACCACCACCGTTAGTGAAGCCATTGAACTAAAAGAACTGGCAGAAAAAGTTGGAAAAAAATTAGCCGTATATCAAAACCGGCGCTACGACAGTGATTTTAGAACAATGCAAAGAATCATCAAATCAGGCATATTGGGCAGATTGATAGACGCTGAATTTCACTATGATCGGTACAAGCCATTAATTGGACCAAAACTGCATAAAGAAAACCCAGGCCCGGGTGCTGGTTTATTAAATGACTTGGGGCCACACTTAATTGACCAGGCGATTTGTTTATTTGGTATGCCTGAGCAATTGTATGCTGATATAAGGGTGATAAGAGATAATTCTAAAGTGGATGATTGGTTTAGTATTGTTTTCCATTATACTGATTTAAGAGTGACTTTGAAGTCAAGCAATATTTGCCGTGAGCCCATTCCTGCTTTTGTGTTGAATGGTGTTAATGGCAGCTTTTTAAAAAGCATGGCCGATGTGCAGGAGAGTGCTTTATTGCGTGGAGAAAAACCCAACTTTGATGACTGGGGTTTACAACCTGACAGTGAAAGAGGCTTATTGCATGCCGAAAAAGACGGTGTAGAATTCAAGGAAAAAGTACCAACAGAAAGAGGCAACTACTATGACTTTTTTGATGGTGTTTATAAAGCCATTAAAGATGATACAGAGATGCCTGTAACGGCAGATGATGGAATTAATGTAATGAAGATATTGGAAGCCGCATTAAGAAGTAATGAAGCCAAAGCATTGGTAAACGTATAAGAACAAAAGCCGTAAGTTTTCACTTACGGCTTTTGTTTATTGCTAAACTGTAAAAATTAATAAGGAGCAATTAAAGTATAGGTTTGGCCATTCGCTAAAGTCCATACTGCTTTATAATAGAAGTCACCAGTTGGGCAGCTTGTTACAGGATTTCCTGCTGAATCCAAT
>CAZDHQ010000522.1:0-4038 GCA_964505135.1 uncultured Ferruginibacter sp. | reverse complement strand
AGAATAATTTTCAGGAGAATAATCACCTTTAGCACCCGTTTCCATACTCATCAAGCCAAACCTGGTGCTGGAGTTGATATTGCCGGAGAGCCTTGCCCCGCCAATGATGGGAATAGGATTATTGTCTTTATCCAGGCCAATACGCCTTGAATAAAATGGCGTCATCAATCCCGGTATACCGTATTCACCAAAAATATCCGAGTTCTCTAAAAAGAAAGAACGCTTTTCCGGTAAAAAAATATCAAACCTTGTTAAGTTGGTTACCTGCTGGTCTACCTCCACCTGCGAAAAATCAGGATGCAGGGTAAGATCAAGATTAACTGCGGAACTGAGTGCAATCTTACTGTCAATACCTGCACCGGAGCCCAACCTGTTTCCGGTATTGTTCTCTTTATCATTGGATATGCTGGTACTGCCATAAGGTATCATCACAATATTTTTTCCGGCACCGGGCAGCGGTTTATCCCATACTAACGCTCCCGTGTATCCCATATTATAGATCTTAAAATTAGTAGGCACTTTGGTCCAGCCAGAGTATTCATTGTTCTTCATGTCCACCCTCAGGAAGTTGATGCCCCAGGTAGTTTTGCCGGGAGGATAGCGGAGTGTTTTAAATGGTATGGCTATCTCTGCTGTCCAGCGGTCTGCATATTTTTTGGTAGCAGAAAACCACTTGCTGTTCCAGCTCCAGCTAAGCTGGTTATCCTGGGCAAGGCTGATCTGGTCTTCGCTTTGTGCATTCATGGCGTTTACTACAAAAAAGAAACCGTTGGTATGTGCATTTTGAGGATCCAGTATAATGGCTACACAATCATTATCAAGATGACCGATATCTCTTTTCAGGCTTTGTACAATGGATTTGCCTGTATCGTAGCAGGTAAAAGCGGCATACAAAAACTTATCATCATAGGCCAACTGCACTGCTGTTTTTCTTTTAGGCGTTCCTTCATCGCTGGGAAACTTCATAAAGAAATCAGTTTTTCTTTCTGCATGCTGCCATGTAGTGTCGTTCAGTTCTCCGTCAATTTTTACGGCAGAGGTTGTATGGCTGATATGAATCTGGAAGGTATCCTGGAATTTTTCAACAGCAATAATTTGTGTATAGGCGTTAAAGCATATAAAAAGAGCCCCAAGCAGGGCGCAGGTCTTTCTCATAAGGCTGTAAAACTACACATAAATCATCTCCTTTTTGTAGACCGTATTCGCATTTGGATATTTGGTTATATGTTAGGGCTGTTGGCAGTAAAACATTTTTCAGCGGCAAGTAGTCTGTACCGTCACGGTCTGACTGGTTGCCGACTCAACCTGCCAACATCAACCCGACATTCGCTCCAGGAAATACACCATCAATTTTCGCCTGACAGTAAAGCCTAACTTTTTGTACAAATAGCAGGCAGGGTTTTCAGGATATACATGCAGGAAAGGTATTTTACCGGCAGCAGTGATCTTATTGATTTGATCTATGATCAGTTTAGCAGCATAGCCTTTGCCAGTAAAGTCAGGATGCGTACATACAGCACTTACTTCTGCATATTGCCCCACCTGCAGCCGCTGGCCAATCATGGCGATCAATTGCTCAGCATTAAAGATGCCCTCATAATTACCCAGCTCAATCGTGCGATTAAAGAAAGGGCCAGGGTTAGTGATGCCCGTTAGTTCCAGCATGGCAGGTACATGTTTTTTATACAGTGGTACAATGCCGGTGTTATCTGTTGCGAATGTTTGATGTTTTGTGTATACCATCTGCAGCAATGGTCTTGCAGCTTCTGTATGCCATTGTTCAGGAATCAGGATGGGTTTTTTCATAAACAGGATCACTTTCTCACCCACAGGAATAAGCTGCGCCAGTTCTGTCAATCCTTTTTTGTTACTGATATCAAAGCCTGCAAATAAACCCACATCCCGTTGCATGTATTTCACATGCTCATTGCCTAACGCAAGATTTTTATTTCCTGTTATCAATGCATTCCATAATGGATTATCAAGAATATGTGGCAAGTGATGGATTTTTTACGAAGGTATCAATTGGGGATGGTGTTTACAAGAAGCAGTGTGATCTAATATTTCCTTTGATAATAGCATTTTTTTAATAATTGAGTTGCCCATTACTCACAGATACACTGATAAGTTTATAGCCATCTTCCGTTTTCAAAAATGAAAAATGATCCTGGATAAGATTCTTCATGTCATTATAGCTTATTACAACATTTTGCACCGGGTAAATCCACTCCATCGATTCACCACAGTTGTTGAAATAAGGAGCATACTTTTCAGAATCAAATATGTAACCATTTAAACTTTCATTAAAGACATCGTACTGGCAACCCGGCGATTTCAATTGAAGCAATTTGTTACTGATTATTGCAAAGTTCTTTTCTATAAAACTAAATTTAGATTCACTCACCCAGCCGCTGTCTTCGTTCCAATAAGAAATTTTTTCAAAAGAAGTTTTTAATAAATCTTCTTTGGTGAAATGGTTCAACAAGTCGTTTGCAAGCCAGGCTTTAAATTCCTTATCAAAATCTACGAAAGAGTAGTACTTGCCATTGGTTGATTTATAATTATGCCGAAGTGTATCTGGGCTTGGCTGTTCCGTGATAAGCAGTGTATAGAAATTAATATTGGCGTTATACTTAAAATCATCTATTAAAACATTGTTATTGGTATCTATCAGTAAGTTTTTGCCACCACTCCATACAAAATGATCAAACCACTTTTTTTTTTGTTGCATCTTTTATTGCTACAATCATCCCATTATTCACTCTTGTGAGATCATTATAAATAGCAGGAACTGCTATCTCTCCCTTGCTGTTAAAAATACCTGCCTTATCAGTCTTGCGATCCCGAAAACGAATAAACCCTTCGCTTTCGCAATCATCGCCATTATCAAAATGGTATAAGCTGTCTCTACCAATCTTTCTTCCATTTTTAATCAGGTAATAGCTGTTCCACTTATTGTCTGTAACTGCGATAATATCATCAAAACGATTTCCTATGCAGTATTGAATAAAAGTTGGTTTAATCTTGATGACGCCATTTTTATCTTTATAGCCTGTTAAGCTGCTGTCTTTATTCCAAAACTGCACCCAGGTATCTTTTACTTGACAATTTGAGATCAAAAGCGAATGAATGAGGAGAAAAGCTAAAGCTGTTTTTTTCATTGGTATGATAAATACAGGGTTAATAAAATTGAAAGTATTGATTGGATGATAGATTACAAAATGTGGAGGCAAATAAAAATGTTAAATACACTTTGCCAAGTTATTTTGTATAGCTGATGCCATTTTAAATACATTTGTCTGCACCATTAAAATGGGCCGGATAAAAATGAATTTCAACCTAACAACGATGAAAAATAAATCCATCTTCTTTACACTGAACTTTTTGTTATGCTTCACTATCACCAATGCACAGGAGTTATTCAAAGCTCCTTCAGCCGGTACGGAAACCAGGTGGATTAGTCCTGAAAATCCAACAGCCAAAAAAGGCGCCGCCGGAGTAACCAATAAGACTGCTAAAGGAAAAGCCTTTGTGAATTTATTAGCAGGCGACACATTGGTAATGATGGATATAAAAGGAAGTGGAATTGTCAATCGTATGTGGTTGAGTGGAACCATTCCCCGTGTAGCGGAGCAAAGAAGAATGATTAAAATAGAAATGTTTTGGGATGGCGAAACATCACCAGCAGTGTCAGCACCAATCGGTGATTTCTTTGGATGTGGATTAGGGCTGGCAGTGCCTTTTGAAAATGCACTGTTCTCCAATCCTGAAGGCCGGTCTTTTAATTTCACTATACCGATGCCTTACAGGAAAGCAGCTAAAATTATTCTGGTGAATCAATCATACAGTCATGCGCTGGTATGGTTTGATATTAACTATACAGTAATGAAAACACTGCCGCCGGATGCCCTATATTTTCATGCTTACTGGAACCGGGACATGGCTACTGAATTGGGTAAGTATTATGTTGTATTGCCCACAGTAAAAGGTACAGGCAGGTACATTGGAACGAATATCGGCGTGATGGGCGACACTGCA
>CAZDHQ010000521.1:0-4040 GCA_964505135.1 uncultured Ferruginibacter sp. | reverse complement strand
AAAAAACTGATTCCCGGGTTGAATGCAGCATTTGTAGACGTAGGTTTTGAAAAAGACGCCTTCTTACACTACACTGATCTTAGCCCTTATATCCGCTCGATTTTAAAATTCACCAACATTGCTATCAACGATAAAACCGAAGGTGGTTTTGATTTTGGCAAGTTTGCAGTAGAACCTGAGATTGTGAAAACAGGTAAGATTGCAGAAGTGCTCAGCGGCAGGCCAAATGTGTTGGTGCAAATTTTAAAAGAACCAATCGCTGCTAAAGGACCAAGGCTGAGTTGTGAATTATCCCTTCCGGGAAGATTTGTAGTGATTACCCCGTTTAATGATATTGTAGCGGTTTCCCGTAAAATCCATTCCAGCGATGAAAGAAAAAGACTGCAGAAAATTATTGAAGCAGTAAAACCCAAAAATTTTGGTGTAATTGTTCGTACGGCTGCAGAAGGCAAGCAAACTGCCGAGCTGCATGAAGACTTGCTTTCTTTAGTAGAAACGTGGAAAGCCATTCAGACCAATTTGCAGGGCGCTACACCTCCATCCAAAATTTTAAGTGAGCAGGGCAAGGCGAATAGCATGCTCCGCGATTTATTGAATGAGGATTTCAACCGGATTGTAGTAAATGATAAAAACATTTACACTGATACACGTGCTTATATCCAGCGGATTGCTCCTGAAAAATTAGATATTGTTACCTACTACAATAACGGTTCACCCATATTTGACAGCTTTGGCATTACCAAGCAGGTAAAAGCAAGCTTTGGCAAAACAGTAAACCTGCCAAGCGGTGCTTATTTGATTATCGAGCATACAGAAGCCTTGCACGTAATTGATGTAAACAGCGGTTACAAAAGTGTAAGCAATAACCAGGAACAAAATGCCCTTGAAACCAACCTGGAAGCTGCTGAAGAAATTGCAAGACAATTGAGGTTAAGAGATCTTGGTGGTATCATCGTAGTAGACTTCATTGATATGAAGCTGGCAGAAAATAAAAAGAAGCTAGCTGATGCGATGGAGCAGTTTATGCAAACAGACAGGGCAAAACACGCCGTACTGCCCATCAGCAAATTTGGCTTGATGCAAATCACCCGCCAGCGCATGAAGCCGGAGATGAACATCAATACATCTGAAATTTGTCCAAGCTGTAACGGTACTGGTAAAATTTCATCTACCCTCATTTTGGAGGATGAAATTGAAAAGAACCTGAGCTACCTCATCATGCAAAAGCATAAAGGATTAACCATTATGGTAAATCCTATAATTTATACTTATCTCACCAGTGGATTTATTTCCAAGCGCCGCAAATGGAGCTGGAAATACAAACAGAAAATTAAGGTGGTTGCTAACTCCGCTTATCACTTAACCGAGTTTAGGTTTTTTGATGACAGCGATGAGGAGATAAAGCTCTAATGCTTCAGCGGCCGCTTCTTTACCATTCCTCCCTTGGTATCTTTAATACTATTCATTACCACAAACGCATTGGGATCAATTTTTTCAATTTCTGTATTCAGTTTATTTAATTCAAGCCTGGTTACTACGGAATAAACGATATCAATATCCTGCTTCTTTCCCTTTTTCCCGAAGCCGCTTTTACCGGAATAAATGGTGACGCCTCTTCCCAATTTTTCTGAAATCATTTGACTTAATTCTTCGCTATGCGTAGAGATGATGGTTACACCTGTATATTCCTCGATACCTTCAATAATAAAGTCAAGGGTTTTAGATGCGGAGAGATAAGTGATCATTGAGTATAATGCAACTTCAATAGATAAAAAATAGGCAGCTGTGGAGAAGATAAGGATGTTTACAATGATGATAATATCTCCAATAGTAGTACCCAACTTGCGGCTTAGATAAATAGCCAATACCTCTGTACCATCAATTACAGCACCACCACGTACTGATAAACCAATACCGGCGCCAAGAAAAAATCCACCAAAGACTGCAATAAGCAAAGGATCTTTTGTAACATTAGGAAAATGAACAAAAGCTACCACTATTGCCAGGCCGGTGATGGCCATGGCTGTTTTAGCAGCAAAGCCAGTACCCAGGGTTTTATATCCTAACACAATGAAAGGGATATTAACCACAATGATCAAGGTATACAGCGGAACCGTAGACAATTCCGATATAAGCAAAGAAATACCAGTAGCGCCACCATCAATAAATGAATTGGGAAGTAAAAAGCTTTCTAACCCAAAAGCTGCAGAAAAAACACCCATCGTAATCAGGAAAAAATCTTTCAACCATCTTATCATAATGATCCTTAATTCACGATAAGCACGGGCCATTTTATAATCAGATGGAGCAGGATTTGCATCTTTTAACTGTTGCTGTTTACGAACAGTGTTTGCGACAATTTTACGTAGCAATGAATTCATTGGAGGATAGTTAGGTGATAGTATACGGTTGACTTTTTTAAAGATAAGTTTTTATGTAAAATAAAAAAGGGTTGCCATTATTCATGACAACCCTTTACATATTGCTGGTCTTTTTAATTATCTTAAAGTTAATCCCTGCTCCTGGACTGATAGATCATGATGTATTGTACTAACATAGCAATAGAAGCCAATGCTGCTACTACATAAGTTAAAGCGGCCCACTTCAATGCATCTGTTGCTTTCTTATGCTCTTCCGTTCTTGTAATATGCGATTGATCAAGCCATTTGAGGGCTCTTGCCGATGCATCAAACTCCACCGGCAATGTAACTACTGAAAACAAGGTGGAAACTGCAAACAGAATTATGCCAATCAACAATACAGTTTGATTACCGCCGCCAAAACCGAGTATACCCAGGCCTGCAATGATTACCCATTGAGATAGAGTTGTGCTGATTTGTGTGATCGGCACCAGCCTGCTTCTGAGCATCAGCATAGAATAAGCAGTTGCATGCTGAACAGCATGGCCACACTCATGCGATGCTACTGCAGCAGCAGCTACATTTCTTCCTTCATATACATCCGGGCTAAGATTTACAGTTTTCTTTGTTGGATCATAGTGATCGGATAAAAAACCGGGCACGGAGACTACCTGGACATCATAAATGCCATTATCTCTCAGCATCTTTTCTGCTACTTCCCTGCCATTTAAGCCAGATGAAGTAGGCACTTCACTGTACTCTTTAAACTTGCTTTTCAATCTAGCCTGAACAATCATCCCTATTACCATAAAGATGATAGATACAGCCATAATTCCCAATGTCATAGTCGTTTATGTTTGTGCAATAGTTTACAAACTGCAAGCCATTTTTGTTTTCTGACAAAACGACAAAAAAAAGCGAAGCCTTGTTAAGCTTCGCTGATTATAAAAGAATAAAATTGATTTAAAGCATTTGCCGGATTGCATCCACCAGTTCCCCTTTTGTGATGGGCGTACCCATGATTTTATTATAGCCTTTTGCATCCACAAAATAAACATCACGGATAATTTTGATCAACTGCCCATTATTGATTTCTGGTATCAACACCTTGTCAAAATTATGCAGGATCTCACCCAAATTTCTCGGGAATGGTCTTACATAACGGAGATGTGCATGTGATACTGCATGTCCTTCAGCCTGCAGATCTTTTACTGCACTCTTAATAGCACCATAAGTACTGCCCCAGCCAAGCACCAATACCTTACCTTTTTCCGGGCCACTATCTAATTTTTGCTCAGGAATGTAATCAGCAATTTTATCAACTTTCGCCTGTCTTGTCTTCACCATCTTCTGGTGGTTTTCATTGTCATAGCTTACATTACCGGTAATGTCCTGTTTTTCTAAACCACCTACTCTGTGCTCAAGACCTGCGGTACCTGGAATAGCCCATGGCCTTACCAATTTTTCATCCCTTTTATATGGCTGGAACTTTCCTGTTTCAGTCAATAAATCCGTAGTGGCAAAACTTACTTTTATATCCTGTAAATCTGCACTGGATGGATATCTCCATGGTTCAGCACCATTAGCAATATAACCATCACTCAGCAGTATCACCGGCGTCATGTGCTGTACACTTACTCTTACTGCTTCATACGCTGCTTCAAAACAGTCGCTGGGTGT